>JAUQXC010000379.1 GCA_030834825.1 Thermoflexales bacterium | reverse complement strand
CTGATCCTTCCGAAGGCTGAGCGCCTCCCGAAAGATTGAGTTTGCTCTTCTCTTACTTGATCTTCGTTTGGAACAGCTCCACCCCGTGGCGAATGGCTTTGCGTGCCTGCGCGGCTCCCTCCCACCCGATGGTTTTGACGCTGACCCCTTCCAGGTCTTTGTAGACGGCGAAGAAGTGCGCCACTTCATGCAAAAAGTGCTGGGGAATATCGGTGATGTCGTGATAGTCGCGGCTGAGCGGATCGCTGGCGGGCACGGCTAAAATCTTCTCGTCGGGCAGGCCGCGATCCGTCATGCGGAACAGACCCAGCGGGCGTGCTTCGATGACACAGCCGGGAAACGACGGCTCGCTCACCATCACCAACACATCGAGCGGATCGCCGTCCTCGTAAAACGTCTGCGGAATAAAACCGTAGTCGCCCGGGTAGTGAATGGATGAATATAATACCCGGTCGAGCTTCAACATGCCAAGTTCCTTGTCCAACTCGTACTTATTGCGCGAGCCTTTGGGGATCTCAACCACCATATTGATGATGTTCGGGATATCGGCTCCAGCGGGGACTTCTTTCCAGAGGTTGATCATGCGTCTCCTTGTGCAGGTCTAGGCTGCGTCGATTGTAACATCGTTCACGCAGAATCGGCAACAGCGCCTGAGTGGCGCAAGTGGGCAACTTACGCTACAGTTTCTACCAGCACATCTTGCACTGAGGCCAACATGACCACCTTAACCATCGATCGCAACCATCTTCAGCAGCTCCTGGCCGATCTCGTCCACATCAATTCGATCAACCCCTCCCTCGTGCCCGGCAGCGCGGGCGAAAGAGAAATCGCCGCATACCTGACCAGCGCCATGCAGCGTCTGGGGCTGACCGTCGCGCAGCATGAGCCTGCTCCGAATCGTGTCAGCGTCGTCGGCACACTGCCCGGATCGGGCAAGGGCAAGTCGCTGATGCTCAATGGCCATATCGATACGGTGGGTGTGGAACACATGCCCAATCCATTCTCAGGCGAAATTCGCGAGGGCAAGTTGTACGGTCGCGGCGCATATGACATGAAAGGCGGCGTCGCGGCGATGCTAACCGCGGCGAAAGCCCTGCGTGATGCCGGTCTGGCACTTAAAGGTGATCTGCTCCTGGCCGCGGTAGCCGATGAGGAGTATGCCAGCATCGGCACCGCCGACATCGCTAAACGCTATCAGCCCAATGCGGCGATTGTTGCCGAACCGACCGAACTGCAGCTCGCCCTGGCGCACAAAGGTTTTGTGTGGCTGGAGGTTACGGTCAGCGGCAAGGCCGCGCACGGCAGCCGTCCGCAGTTGGGCATCGACGCCAATTTGAAAATGGGCCGCTTCCTGCACGAACTCGATCGCCTTGAGCAGGAACTCCGCGCGCGTCAGCCGCATTCGCTGATCGGCCCGCCGACGCTGCACGCCGCCATGCTCAACGGCGGGCGTGAGATGAGCGTGATCGCCGATCGCTGTGAGTTGCGGATCGAGCGGCGCACCATTCCGGGCGAGACGGAAGCGCAAGTCGTCGCGGAGCTGCAAGCCCTACTCGATCGGCTGTCGGCTTCAGACGAAGCCTTTCACGCCACGGTGAAATCTTTCTTCGCGCGCGAACCGTTCGAAGTGGCCGCCGAGGCGCCCATCGTGAAAGCCGTGCAAGCCGCTACGGCCACTGTCTTACGACACCCGATCGATCCCAGCGGCGTTTCGTTCTGGACGGATGCAGCGCTGCTTACGGCGGCGGGAATTCCGACGGTGGTCTTCGGGCCCATCGGGGCTGGGGCGCACGCCGCCGAGGAATGGATCGATCTACATTCCGTGGAACAAGCTGCCTTGATCTATGCTCAAACCGCCTTGGAGTATTGTCAGTAGCGTCCGGCGAAACCGGCTTTCTATACCGCGCTACTTCCCATAACCGGAACCAATTCCTATTGCAGCCCTCCATAACTGCTCGACGCCCGATTGGGAACATTTTTGCCCGATCGGGCGTCTCAGTGGTACAAGGTCACAAAAGGCCGAAAACTTACAGGAGGTCCAACTATGTTGGCAAGGAAAGTGTTTTATGGTTTAGTGGTGTTGGTTGTAGTCGCCGCGTTAAGTATCGGTGGATTAGCCTTCGCGCTGGCGAATGGGCCGCGTGGCGTGCAGCCCGTGGCAGAGGCAGCTCAAACGGCGGGCGAACGCGGCATCACGGTTCTGGGTGTGGGCAAGGTGACGGGCAGGCCCGATATTGCGCGCGTGACCGTCGGTATCGAAACACAAGCGCCGTCGCTGCAAACGGCCGTTGACGACAATAAGGCCAAGATGAACGGCTTGCTGGATACGTTGAAGCAGCTCGGCCTGGCCGATAAGGATATTCGCACCAGCAACTACAGTGTCTACACCGAGCGTGTCGGTCAGCCCAGCATGGCGGCTGATCAGCCGGTAAGCACCGATCAGATGATCTATCACGTCACGAATCAGGTGGATGTGGTGGTGCGTGATGTGAATCAACTGGGCGATGTGATGGACAAGGCAGTCGCCGCTGGCGCCAACAACATCTATGGCGTGAACTTCAGCGTGGAAGACGCCACGAAGTTGGAAGCCGAAGCGCGCACCAAGGCCGTAGCCGACGCGAAAGCGCGGGCCGAGAATCTGGCGCAGCTGACCGGTGTGCAGTTAGGTGAAGTGGTCAGCGTCAGTGAAGTCGTGAATGGCATGCCGGGGCCGCTTTACCGCGACGCCGCAGGCCTGGGCGGGGGTGGCACACCCGTGCAGCCCGGTGAGCTGGAAATCAGCACATCCATCCAGATCACCTACGCCGTGAAGTAAGAGGCATTCTGATAGAAACCGGGTTTCTCCCTTAAGGTTGTACACTAACTTGAGAAGGAGAAACCCGGTTTCTGCGTTTGACCCACATCGTCTTCGGGCCTACAATGGCGGCACATGACTCAGCCAGTGAGGGTGTGATGGTCGATCCGGACAACTCAGGTGCCGTCTCCTCCATCAGCGGCGGCATCAACCTCAATAGCGATCGGGCCAACATCGGCGGTGACGTCGTCGGGCGGGATAAAGTCACGCAGGTGCAGGGCGATCAGATCAACACCTATCTCCAACTCGATTTGCCGAAGCTGCTGGAAACGCTGAAACATTCGCTCCCCAAAGATGATCCCCTGCCCGATCGGCTGATGAACACCCTCCACAACTTCCAGCAGTATCACACCCGCCTGTGGGAATGGAAAGAACTGCACAACGCCCTCAATGATGTGATCTTCGTGCTCGATCAATTTTCACGCGAGGTGGAGCGGCTGGACGCGGCCGCACAGACTGGCACCGTGCGTGCTCTGGCGCGCTTGTGGCGTCCGGTCAATCAGAAAGTGGATCTCTTGATTGAGTTTGCCAGGAACCTGCAGTACATTGGTTCACCGTTTGTAGAACGCAACGGCAATCGGCAGGGGCCATTGTGGGCGATCGAGTTGCACAGTACCACGCAACACATCAACGCACTGCTGACTCCCTTGGACTATGACTTCGCAGCCTTGTACGACGCCACCAACACCTTTTCCGACGCCGCCAGCAAACATTTGTATCTGGCCGACAAACGGCTGCGGGACACCGCCGGCGAGTTATACACTCTCTCGCAGCGGCTGCTGGGAGAATTCAAGCCATGACCCCATTTGAAGAATTGCAAGCCGCGCATGAGCGCTTGATGGAGCAGAGCAAGGCCCCGGCAGACGTCGACGCTTTTGTAACAGAGGTACAACGGGGCATTCACCAAATGTGCGTGGCGGCCGAACAAATTCCTGCGCCGCGCGAACGCGATCAACTCCGCGCCATCCTGCGCTTTTGGGCAGCATATGTTTACGATCACACCGGCACTTATCCCGATACAACGTTGCATCCGGCAGTGACCCCCTCCAAGCCAGCGCTGGAGTCTGTCTCTCAAGCACGTCCACCCTGGCTGGCGATTGCGGCCCTGGCGGGGATCATTCTCCTGCTGGCTTTGATTCAAGTGACTGCGCCGAGGAGATCATCAGCCCCCCAAACACCCCCTTTCTCGATGCAGGTCGTGGCAACCGCCGAGTCGCCCACTGCGCCATCTCTTGAGATTACCTGGAAGATCGTCACGGCAGGTCCATCCCCGTTTGATGCCAAGGTGTGGGCGATCAAATTGCAGCTGGGTGCGACGGGCGGTAGTGGTGACTACATCTACTGGGTAAACGGTGCGCGCCTGCCGGACAGCAGCGACAATCAATTCACGGTGGAAGGCAAAGGGTGTGATGCGGAAAAATCTGTCGTAGGCGTCACGTCTGGCGGACAAGCGACCTCAATCGAACTTGATGTACAATCTCCTTTACCAGAGTGTGCACAACCGTAAATCTGCGTTACTCCCATGACCAAGCGCCAACGTCTCACTATCTCACACCTGCCCAACGCCGAAAAACTGATCGGGCTGCGTTTCACGGCCAAAGAACGCCAGTTGATGCTGGCCAATCTCAACGAACAGCTGGCGGCTTACGAGAAGCTGCGCGCCATCCCGATCGATAACGGCGTCCCACCGGCCCTGTCCTTCGATCCGCGCGTGCCGGGGATGACCTTCGAAACCTCGCAACGCCGGATCAGATTCAGCAAAGTGAAGAGACCGCGCCTGCCAGACAGCGTTGAAGACATCGCCTTCTGGCCGATCACACAACTGGCCGCGCTGATTCGCACCAAGCAAATCTCGGCGGTCGAATTGACGAAGTTATATCTCGATCGCTTGCAGCGCTACGATCCAATCTTGAAGTGCGTCATCACCTTCACGGATGATCTGGCGTTGCAGCAAGCACGCCGGGCCGATCGCGAAATCGCGCGGGGTGAGTATCGCGGCTTGCTGCACGGCATTCCTTACGGCGCGAAAGACTTGCTCGCCACACGCGGCAGGCGCACCACCTGGGGCGCGGAGCCTTATCGCGATCAAGTCCCGGACATCAACGCCACCGTGATCGATCGCCTGGAAGCGGCCGGCGCAGTATTGATCGCCAAGCTCAGCGTCGGTGCACTGGCCTGGGGTGATGTCTGGCTCGACGGCGTGATGACAAAGAATCCATGGAATCTGGAGGAAGGCTCGTCGGGATCATCGGCGGGATCGGGTTCCGCAACGGCCGCCGGGCTGGTGGGCTTTGCGATAGGCACTGAGACGCTAGGGTCGATCGTGTCGCCGTCGAATCGCTGCCGGGTTACCGGCCTGCGCCCGACGTTTGGACGCGTGAGCCGCTATGGCGCGATGGCGCTGAGCTGGAGCATGGACAAGATTGGGCCGTTGTGTCGCCGGGTGGAAGACTGCGCGATCGTGTTTGACGCGATTCGTGGAGCCGACGGACGCGATCTGAGCGTGACCGCTTATCCCTTTAATTACGACGTGCGGCTGGACGTGAAGCAGCTGCGCGTGGGCTACGTGAAGAGCGCCTTCGAGAAAAGGCGTGAGAACAAAGCCAATGACGACGAAACGTTACGCGTCTTGAAGTCGCTGGGGATCAATCTGATCCCGATCGAATTGCCCAGGTTCCCCTACAACGCCATGACCATCATTCTCTTTGCCGAGGCAGCTGCGGCCTTCGACGAACTCACCCGCAGCCATCGCGACGATCTGCTGGCGCGGCAGGTGAAAGATGCCTGGCCCAATGTCTTCCGCCATTCGCGGTTGATCCCGGCGGTGGAGTATATACAGGCGAATCGCATCCGTTCACTGGCGATGCAAGCGATGCACGCCGCGCTGCACGCTGCGCAGATCGACGTCTATGTCGTACCCTCGTTCGACGAAGCCGATTTGACGCGCACCAATCTCACCGGGCATCCGGCGGTGGTCGTGCCCAATGGAGTCACCCGGAAAGGCCACTCCAGCAGCATCACCTTCACGGGAAAGTTATACGGCGAGGCAGCCGCGCTGCTGGTCGCGAAGGCGTATCAAGACGCAACCAATTTTCATGCGCGGAAACCCGAGCTGCCCTCGAATTGACACGAGTCGGCTGAAGCTGCGAGGTCATTCCCGCTTACTGCACATGGTAATCCACGGAGCCATCAGCACGATTTACTCCGCGTCAAGCGGGAGGTCCGACACCGACCCCGGGCATGAGGCGGCTCGTAATCACTCAGGTGAATTCGCAGACAAACATCATGCGTGTTCTATTGTTGACTACTCCACATACCTATCGCGCCGAGGCGTTCCGCGTGGCGGCACGCCGGCTGAGCGTTGAACTCGTCACGGCCATCGATCTGCCTAACAAGCTGGGTAAGCCGCGCGAAGCCGCATTAACGCTGGACTTCCGCGATTCCGATCGGGCTGTGCAGCACATCATCACTTACGCGCACGACAATCCTCTCACCGCGATCTTGTCTGTGGACGACAGCGCCAGTCTCATCGCCGCCGAAGCCAGCCAGGCCCTGGAACTACCGCACAACTCGCCACAGGCCGCCGAAGCCGCACGCGATAAATTCGTGATGCGAACGCTGTTGAAACGAGGCGGGGTGCGTGTGCCCAACTTTCAACTGTTCAGCACGGCGGATGATCCAGCCCAGGTGGCAGGACGAGTCGCCTATCCTTGCGTGGTCAAGCCGCTCGCCCTCAACGGCAGCCGGGGGGTGATCCGCGCCGACAACGCCGAGCAGTTTGTGACGGCCGCACAACGCCTGAGCCGCTTGCTATACTCGATCGACCCTGCGCCCGACCCCAAGCCGTTCCTCGTCGAGGATTTTATTCCCGGTTTTGAGGTGGCGTTGGAAGGGCTGCTCAAGCAGGGTGCGTTGAAAGTGCTGGCCTTGTTCGACAAACCCGATCCGCTGGATGGGCCGTTCTTTGAAGAAACGATCTACGTCACGCCTTCACGGTTGCCAGCACCCACACAGGACGCCATTGCACGTTGCACGGCAGAGTCGGCCAGGGCGCTCGGTTTGGTTGAAGGACCTGTCCATGCCGAGTTACGCATCAACGATCAGGGGCCGTGGCTCGTGGAGCTGGCCGGCCGATCGATCGGCGGATTGTGCTCGCAGACGCTGCGTTTTGCGCACAGCGCAAATGTCTCGCTGGAAGAGCTGATCTTGCGGCAGGCGCTGGGGTTGGAGATCGATTCGCTGGAGCGCGAAAACCGCTCGGGCGGCGTGATGATGATCCCGATCCCTGAGGCTGGGCTGTTGCGCGGCATCGCGGGCATTGAAGAAGCGAAAGCGGTGATCGGCATCGAAGATGTGCAGATCACCGCCAAGTTGAATTATCCGTTGGTGCCGCTGCCGGATGGCGACAGTTATCTGGGCTTCATCTTCGCGCGTGGTGCTACACCGGCTGAAGTGGAAGCGGCGCTACGCACCGCACAGGCTTGTCTACATTTCAATATCCAGCCGATCATCCCGCTGACAATGGGCAATCACTGATTTACCACTACGACACAATCGGGTTCAATCCACACCGTATTCATAAAGCCACCGATGAGGGGATCGACCACCGAGCCAACCATGAGTTCAAGCTGACCGTAGCGGCCGATGCCTTTAACAGGGAAAACGTACCCCACGATTGATTCAAGTGCCTTTCGCGTATCAGCCAGCATTGAGGGAAGCGCATCGGGGGTACGGACTACTCGGACGTTGTCGCCCACGCGCGGGCTTTTCATGACGTGGCATCCCAACTAAGGTACACGTTGACCATGAACCTTGCTCATGGTTAATTGATCATTTTCT
>JAUQXC010000378.1 GCA_030834825.1 Thermoflexales bacterium | reverse complement strand
CGTGTTCAAGAAGAGATGATGTCGTCGCGCGACGAAGAATTTCTCGGTTAGTTGGCCGTACTCGGTGATAGGCGCGTCGTAGTCATACGAGGTGGTCATGTGGATCGTGTCACTGCCCACGGTGCGTCCGCCATACCAGCCAAAATTCGTGCCGCCGGCAAAGACCCAGTGCGATATGCCACTGCAGCCCACCGCGATCAATTCATGCAGCATCCGATCGAGCGAGGATGCCGTTTTGCCGTTGTGCGCGCTCGTACCCCAACTGTCGAACCAGCCGCTCCACAGTTCGGAAACAAGCAGCGGGTTGTCGGGCCACGCCGATCGCGTGGCTTGCAGCTTGGCCGCCAGGCCGCTCCAGCCGTTTCGAAATTCAGGATAACCCGCTAGCCCGCCCATGCAGGTGTAGAACGGCACGGTGAGTCCGGCGTCATGCTGCATCTGCGCGAGGGTGGTTTGATGCGCGTCGTGGCCGTAGACGCCGCTGGCCCAATGCTCGTTTTCGATCTGACACAGAATGATTGGCCCGCCGCGATCGATCTGCCGTTCAACGAGGATCGGCAGCAGCCGATCGAACCAGCGCTGCGTTGCGGCGCGGAATCTGGGATCGTCGGTGCACAGTTTTAAGTTCTGGGCGGTGAACCATGCGGGAAAGCCGCCGTTCTCCCACTCGGCGCAGATGTAGGGGCCGGGCCGCACGATGGCAGACAGCCCCAACTCGTGAATCAGATCGAGATATGCGGGCAGATCAGCTTCGTCGGCAAAATTGAAGACGCCGGGTTCAGGCTCGTGCAGATTCCACGGGATGACGGTATCGATCGTGTTGAGGCCGCTCGCTTTCGCTTTCAGCAAAAGATCGCGCCATTCGCCCTGGGGCCAGCGAAAGTAGTGAATGACGCCGGAAAGCAGATACAGAGGCGCACCGTCGATGAACAATCCGTCACGCGTGAGAGTTGATTGAGCCATGATCTTTCAGGTTGATTCGTGTGAGCGGTGGACTAGCGGTTCTCGCTCAGTTCACGCACATGCCGCACGGCGTGCTGCCAACGCGCGTATTCGCTATCACGTCGATCGGCCGTCAGGCGCGGTTCAAAGAACGTGCTGCCTGTGGGCAGCGGCGGCAAGTCGTCGAGCGATTTCCAAACGCCCAGGCCCAGCCCCGCCAGTAGGGCTGCGCCACGCGCGGTCGTCTCCTTCTCGTTGGGCCGCACCAGGGGAATCCCCAGGCGATCGGCTTGAATTTGACACGCAATGTCAGAGTTGGACAGTCCCCCGCCTACACTGAGCTGTTCCACGTGCAGACCCGTGCGATCGTGGATCGTTTCCAGAATGGCGCGCAGCTGATAACCGATCGAGTCCAGGAAAGCGCGCGCCACGTGTGCTCGATCGCTGCCCAGCGCCAGGCCCAGGATCGTCGCGCGTGCATCGTGATCGTTGTACGGCACGTTAAGTCCGGTGAAAGCGGGCACGACGATCACGCCGCCTGCATCTGCCACTGATTCAGCCAGCGCATCGAGCTGGGCTTCTGATTCGAACCAATGACCGCGCTGCACCATCCAGCGCACGGCCGCGCCCGTAACCGTGGTATCGGCTTCAAGGCAGTAAGTGTGTTGAAGGCTAGAAGTTGCACGTTGGAGATTAGACGCATCGGATGGAAGCGACCACGCATAGTAGACGTTGATGTTATCCAGTTCAGGCGGCGCGCCACCCGCGACGATATTGACAAACGACGCCGTGCCGTGCGTGCATTCGGCCTGACCCGCCTGACGGCAGCCATGCCCGAATAAAGCTGCTTGTTGATCGCCGATCATGGCGACGACGGGCACGTGCGCTTGACGTGATCCGTCACCGATGTGCAATGTCCCGTAATCGTAGAACGTGGGCGCTGGATCGGGGAGGCCGATCGGACTGAGCTGTAACCGATCGATCCACTCGGCCCAATAAACACTGTGACGAAAATCCCACAGGCCCGTTTTCTGCGTGAGGGAATAATCGTGAAGGTGTTGGCTGGGCTTTCCCAGCGCAGTGATCAACCAGCTGGCCGACATGCCGATGCGCAGCTGATCATCACGCAGCGCGGCTTGAAATTCAGGTTGATGCCGCGCGCGCCACGCCAGATGCATCGAGGCGCACCACGGGCCGGGGAAATAACCCAACCGATAACGTCGTTGGCCGGCGTGTTCCCACTGATCAATCTCTTCGATGAGCGGCAGCGTGCGCAAGTCCTGCCACGTGATGGCGTTGACGATGGGCTGCCCCGTGCGCGCGTCCCAGATAAAATCGGTGCCGCGCTGTGAAGCGATGCCGACGGCGGCAATGTCGGACGGTGTGCCGTGAGCGGCGCGCAACGCCAGCTCGATCGCTTGGGCTGCGCCCGCCGCGACGGCACGGGGATCCTGTTCGATCCAATCGGGCCGCAAGCGGAGCAACTCGGTGGGCACGTAACCGAGTCCGGCACGGTTGCCGGCGAAATCCATCAGGTAAGCTTTGGTGCCGCTGGTACCTTGATCTAATCCAAGCAGATATTTCACAATAATGGCTCAAAGGCTGAAGGCTGTGCCAGGCGGCCCAGCGTCACGGCGTGACGGATATGGGCAAGCCCGCAGAATGAAGGCCGGAGCGGTGGTTTCATCGTTATCTTTCGGGAAGCAAATCGCCCAGATCGTTGAGTATGAAATGGGGCTTGACGGCTGAGGCTTGCGCCGCCTGTCCGGTCGTCGCGCCGGTCAAGGTGAGGGCGGCGGCCATTCCGGCGGTGAGGCCCATTTGCACGTCGGTCTCCAGACGATCGCCCGTCATGATACAGCGTTCGGGCGGCATTTGCAAAAGATGCAAAATGGCGTTGGTCATGTAGATCGACGGTTTGCCGACCACGGCTTCGCACCGGGTGTTGGTGCAGGCTTCAATGGCAGCGATGATCGAGGCGGCATCCGGTTGCCCGCCGCCGGGGACGGGGCAGTAGCGATCGGCGTTGGTGGCGAAGAAGCGCGCCCCGGCGCGGATGGCATCGAAGGCGATTTGCAGCTTGGCATAGACAAAGGTGCGATCGAACGAAGCGATGACGGCAGCGATCTCGCGCGGGTTGTCCGAGAACGAAAAGCCGCCGGCGCGCAGATCGTCGATCAAGGGCCGTTCGCCGCAGACGAACAGCTTCGCGTGTGGCAAAGTGTGCCGCAGACAATCCACCATCACGACGGATGAGTTGAGGATGTCTTCCGGCGGTGTGGGCAATCCCAACCGGGTGAGTTTGCGCGAGTACTCAAAGCGCGTGTGCGTGGGGTTGTTGGAGAGAAAGACGGTGCGCTTGCCGGCCGTGCGAATCGTCGTGATGGCGCGCTGCGCGTTGGGGAGCAGCGCATCGCCCAGGTAAACCGTCCCATCGAGATCGAAGATATAAGCATCATAGAATGTGGTTGGTCGTTGGATCATATCGAATCCTGATAAGCGGATGAGGCCATGCGGTCAGTCCGTCAGCCTTTCACGCCCGAGCTGGTGGCGCTTTCAACGAAGAAACGCTGGGCCAAAATATACAACAAAACCGGCGGAATGATCGAGATAGCCGCCCCGGCCAGGATCAAGTTGGGCGTATCCGAGGCGCGCCCGCGCAGCACGTTCAGTGACAGTGTCAGCACGTGGTTGGCTTCGTTACCGGTGTTGATGATGACCAGCGGCCAGAAGAAGCTGTTCCAGGCGTACAAGAACGTGAAGGTCGCCAGTGTGGCCAGCGACGGCACCGTGGCCGGCACAAAGATGCGCAATAGAATCTGCCAGCGCGATGCGCCGTCGATCAACGCCGCTTCCTCGATCTCTTTGGGAATGGTGATGAAGGCCTGGCGCATTAAGAAGGTGCCATAGGCCGTGAACATCCACGGGATGATCAACGAAGCCACGCGATCGACCCAACCGATGGCGACCATCAATTGATACAGCGGTGTGATCAGCACGACGAAGGGGATCATGATCGTGCCGAGGTAGATCACAAACAGCGCATTACGGCCGGGGAACTTGAGGCGGGCAAAGGCGTACCCGCCCAGGATCGACGTAGTGAGCTGTCCCACCACGACCAGGAAAGTCACCAGCATGGTATTGGTCAAACTGCGATCCATATTTTGCAATTCGACCACTTCCTGGTAGTTCTCTGGATGTGCCGTGAGGTTCTGCACGGGCTGGCTCAGGCGCACGTTCCGGTAAACTTCAGCCTGCGGATTTTGTGGATCAACGAAACGGCCCACGGCGGTCTGGCGCACTTCGGTCATGGGGATGATCTGGCCGTCGACTTCCA
Source organism: Thermoflexales bacterium (assembly GCA_030834825.1). Taxonomy (GTDB): domain Bacteria; phylum Chloroflexota; class Anaerolineae; order Fen-1058; family Fen-1058; genus Fen-1058. The sequence goes on along the minus strand of JAUQXC010000378.1, from coordinate 10,229 downwards.
CGTTCCACAATTTCTTAGCCTGTCCCTCAACCATGACGGTCTGCTGGTTCTCCGCGCCGCCCGTGGGGCTGACGTCGGTCAGCCGCCGCTCATATGTTTGAGCGGGCTTGCTCGGATCGGCGTAGATGCCCACGCGGATGTTGCTTTCCACCAGCGCATATTGCCTGGTCTGCCCGTCAACCTGTACCTCGTACAACGGGAGCGGATCGGGTTGGCCCTCGATCGACGCAGCAACATCCTGGCGGGGCAACAGGCGCGGCGGATAGACAAAGGTATCCTTAGGCTCCTTCAGCGAGGTGGTCAGCATATAGATAAAGGGGAACAGCATGAATAGCGCCACGCTGATGAGCACGGCATAGATCAGGGTCGCACGGATGAAACGGAGGCGTCGATAGGATTTGGGTTTCATCGGGCCTACCCTTCGTATGCGCCGCTGGAGGAGCGCTGGCGTCGATACTGGAACAGCGTCAGGCCAAAGATCACGATGAACAGCACCCAGGCCGTGGCCGAGGCGTAGCCTTGCCTGAAGCGCTGGAAGCCGTTCTGATACAAATACACCACTAGCGAGAGCGTGCTGTTGTTCGGCCCGCCCAGGGGATTGGACAGGATGAAGACCTGCTCGAACAATTGCATCGCCTGAATGGTGGTGGTGGTCAACACAAAGAATGTCGTCGGCGCCAGCATGGGCACGGTGACCGCGAAAAACTGCTGGGTGGGATTAGCGCCGTCCACCGTCGCGGCTTCATACAGATCGCGTGGAATGCTCTGCAACCCCGAGAGGAACAGCACGATGTTGAAGCCCAACGTCGCCCACACCGCCATGAGGGCGATGGCGATCAAGGCCGAGTTGCTGTCCGACAGCCACTGCAGCTTAGGATCCACCCAGCCCGCGTTGAAGAGTGAATTGGCAAAATTGACGGTGAGGGAAATGAAGTAGTTGATGTAACCGATGGCGCTATTGTACAACCACTGCCAGATCAAGGCGATACCGACGATGGCCGCCACGCTGGGCAGGAAGTAAACGGCGCGAAAGAGTTTCATGCCCGGCAGTTTGCTGTTGAGCAGGGTCGCCAACAACAGCGCCGGAATGACGCTGACCGGCACCGCCATCAGGCAGTACACCAGCGTGTTGCGGAGGGCCAGCCAGAATAATTTGTCCTGCGCGCCAATCACGTAACTCTGTCCCAAGATCTCGAAACGCGCCAGCTCATTGTAGATCTTCACGTCCAGTACTTCGTTGGCCAGTTGCGTGGATGACGACAGCGGTTGAATCGTGACGTTCAATAAGTGCTGGTAGTTTTGCAGCCCCACCCAGTCGGGCGGATTGAACGCGTCGGAATTGGTGAAGCTGATCAGCAATGAAAATAACAACGGCGCGGCAAAGAACAGCAGGAACCCCAGCAGGTTGGGCGATAAGAACAGCAGGCCGGTCAGCGTTTCTTCATGCTGGCGCTTGGTGTGCAGCGCCTCCGCCACCGAGCGCCGCCCGACCGCGCGCAGCAGCACGGCAAAGACGGCGATGCCCGCGGTCAGGATGAACGGCAGTGGCGAGTTGAACTGCTGCAACAGCGCGCGGAGGCCTTCCAAAAGGCCGACGGACAACAACCACAGGCCAGCGGCAATGAGGCTGATCGTTTGGCTGAGCCGGCGGTAGGCTTGCTGCCGCTGCGGGAAATCCTCATGCCGATCACCCCACGCGCCGATCAAGTACCCGATGAAGCCCAGCAGCAAAAACGGCAGACCGTACTTGAATGTGCCCGCCAGTACATCGAGGCCAACATAGACGCCCAAAATGTGCAGATCGAACGCCAGGCACACGACAAAGCCCAGATAATTGATCACCAGCGACAACATGCGCCCGCGTTGATCGCGCCGCGTGATGAAAATCGCCGCGCAGGCACTGCTCACCCCGCCCAGAAGTGAGAGGGCGATCAGGAATACGCGCAGGCCCGTCGCGATGGGGATCGTTGAGTCGGCCAGCGACACAAGCAAGAAGATCCCGCTGGCGGCCAGCAGCAGTGCAAACCCGGCGTGCCACAGCACGGCGACGTTCAACCAGAGGGTCGTGTGTCGATCTTCGCTGAGGTGAGGGAGCGCAGCGGCGGTTGCAGTCAAGATGATCTCCTTCGGGCCGTGCGTGATGATCGGGTGGCAGAGCACGCAAGATCAGGGGCAGACATCAGGTCTGCCCCTGATCCTCACAGCGAGCGTTTACTTGAACACTTTGTTGGCTTCGTCGCAGATGGTCTTGGCAAATTCTTCGAGAGACTTGTCACCCGTGATGACGGCTTGCACGGCCGGGCCCATGATGGCATCGTATTCCGGCCAGCTGCCCGCCCAGAGCGGACCTTCGGCGGTAGGCTGGCTCTTGGGATCGATGCCGTTCAGGAAGGCTTGATTGTTTGTGGGCGGTGTTAAGGTCAGGAATGTGTCCAGCGCTTCCTGGCTCACACGACTGGGAATGTTGGCGCCCAGGGCCGCAATCTTGCCTTGCGTCTCGGCTTCGGTTAGGGCCTGCACCAGCTTCCAGGCCTCTTCAGGATGCGGTGTCTTGGGGTTCACCGCATACGCGCCCCAAAACAACCAGTTGCCGGGCGTTCCACTGGGGCCGTTGGGCAGCTCCACTACATCCCAGTTGAAATCCACCTGGCGCGTACCCGGTGTGGCCCAACGCCCATTTTGGAACATGGCGACCTTGCCGGCGCGGAACGGCGGTTCGCTATCTTCACCGTACGGGACGGCCACATCTTCACCGGCCTTGTATAGGCTTTTCTCGAATTCCAGGCCCTTGAGCGATTCCGGTGTGTTCAAGGCGCAGGCGGTGCGATCCTCATTGAAGAAGCCGCCGCCGGCCGCGTTCAGCCATACACCATACGGTCCCCACCAGGCATTCGCGCCATAACCGTAAATGTCACTGCCCAGCGCGCGCACCTGCTTGGCGACAGCGAGGAAGACTCCCCAGTCCCACTTGCCTTCCTTGGCGAGCTCACGCGGATCGGGCGCACCGGCTTCGTTCAGCAGGTCCAGATTCAGGTACAACGCAAAGGTCGACACGTCGCGGGGTAGCCCCCACAACGCGCCGCTGTCAGCACCGGTCTTGTCGGTTTCAGGATTGTAGGTCAGGTGATACATCGGGCCGGCGTAGAAGTTGTTCACGTCAAAGTCCTGGGTCTTGGCCGCCATCTCGCCCAGATTCAAGATCAAGCCGCGCGTGGCAAAGTCGGCTACGTCCGTGCCGGGGATCCAGAAGACATCGGGGGCGGTACCGGCGGCGATCTCGGTCTTCAGCACATCCTGATACGACGAGGATTCAGAGCCACCTGGTTCGTACTTCAGGCCGAAGCCCAGCCGCTTGGCCAGCTCATCGCTGACCGACGCGTAGACGCCAGTTTCCTCTTTGTTGTCCGGACGGGTGCGCCAGCGCAGCGTTACCTCACCGGCAGGCTGAGCAGGCGCTTCAGTCGACTTCACTTCTGGCGCTGAGGTCGGCTCGGCGGGCTGTTGGGCGGGGGCTTGCGTGGGGGCCGGGGCTGCTGCTGGAGCGCACGCGCTCAGCAGCAGGCTGGCCATGATCAACGCGCTCAATATAATCCACAACGACTTCCGATTCATGTTCTACTCCTCCTGGAGAGTCAGGGTGTAAGAATGTTCCACGGTGTTAGCGCGAGCTGTGTGAATGGCGGGTTGCTTTGCGGGTGTGTGAACCACCTCCCTTCGCCGGCTTCTTTCCGGTAGACTGGCGGATGATTAACTCGGCCGGTTGGCGCAGCTGCGGCTGCTTGGCCTGCGGCTGCTCCACTGCCTGAACGAGCAGTTGTGCCGCCGTGCGTCCAATGGCAAACATATCCTGCCGCATGGTGGTCAGGGGCGGATCGAAATACGAGGCCAGCGGCATGTCGTCCAACCCGATCACGGACAGCTGCCCCGGCACGCTGAGGCCCAGATCGCGCGCCGCGCGCAGCGCACCCAGCGCCATACGATCGTTTTGCGCAAAGATGGCCGTGGGCGGCTGCTTGAGCTTCATCAATTCCAAAGTGGCCTGGTGTGCTGAAGAAGCCGACCAGTCACCTGCCACGCTTAAGGCTGGAGAGGCTTTTAGCCCGGCTGCTTGCAAGGCCGTGTGATAGCCCGTGATGCGATCCTGGGTACAGTCTTCTACGAGCGGCCCGGTGATCATGGCGATGCGCTGGTGTCCCAACTCGATCAGATGGTGCACCGCCGATCGCGCTGCGCCGCAGTCGTCGAGCGTGATAGCGGCGACAGCATGCCCGGCCCGCGGATGGCCGCCGATGAAGACGGTTGGAAAGTTCTGGGGCAGGTGTTGTGTGCGCTGATCGATGTAGGGATTGATGACCATCAACCCTTCGATGCGGCGGCTGGGGACTAGTTCGTTGATGAGCGCGGCGAAGGCCGCTTCCTCTGGAGCGGAGGACGAGATCAAGAGGAAGCCGTGCTGGCGGCATGCGGCTTCGGCGCCCTCGATGATGCGGGCAAAGGTGTAGTCGGTGAGGTTGGGCGCGAGGCAGGCCAGCATGTGCGTGCGGCCCGCCGCTAGTGAGCGGGCGATGGCATTGGGCTGATAGCCCATCTCGGCGATGGCGGCTTCCACCCGTGCGCGGGTCTCCGGCGTCACGAGCGCGTCGCCGTTGATGACGCGCGAAACGGTCTGATGCGAAACCCCGGCCTGCCGGGCCACGTCGCGGATGGTTAAGCGAGAACGTTGCATGTGTGGAGGGCCTCTGTGGAATACGAAAAACAACGGATGTTACCGGTAATGTGACCGGTCACATTGTAAGCCCGATCAAGTTCCGTTGTCAAGAGGCAATTGTGGCCAGCGCACGCCATCAACGGCTGTTGACCATTGACGGCGATTTGGTGGTGCGTGTGTTGAATGCCGCCGCTGGCCGGGTCACAACGATCAGGCCTCGCCTACAAGGCAAGTAAGAGCCGATCGCTCGTTGATGACAGCCTGTTCCCATGGCGATGAAACGCGCCCGATCAAATGGTATTGATTGGGCGCACCCAGTTCTTCACGAAGGTGAAGCACGTCGAGTAGATGTGCAATGCCAGCCAGGGCAATTTGTGGAAACGAGGCGCTGGATGAGTAAAGCCCCTCGGATTTTTGCATCCGGGGGGCTTGGGTGGTGGCCCATGCGGGGTTCGAACCCGCGATCTCCGCCTTGAGAGGGCGGCGTCCTAGTCCGCTAGACGAATGGGCCAAATGCGGAGCGCCACAGCGCCCCGCATTATACACTGCTTCACACGGTTTGACTAGACTATTTCAGCAAGTTTGCGGCGTTGGTGCACACCTTCCATTCATCGTTCTCTTTTACGACGCCCACGTCCTCATAGATCTCATAGACCTGGTTTTGCCCCAGCACTTTGAGCAGCAGCTGGCCGCTCAACCGCACGGTCGCCAGGCGCCCGTTGTTGCTGAGCTCTTCGAGCTTCAGGCCGCTGAAATCATATTGACCTTTCAGCGCTTGCAGCGTCTCCTGAATATCGATGAGGGGATCCAGCCGCAGCTCCACTTCGTTGTAGATGCGTGGAGAGGAACACGTTAACGCCAGCACTTGCTTGAAGTCTAAATCGGCCAGGGCTTGCAGCCAGCTGCGCGTGGCCTCAATCGCCGGGCCGCCGCCTGCGCTGCAGGCGCTCAGGGCCAGCAGGCCAACAACCACAATCAGCAGGATGGTTCGCCGCGGTTTCATGGGCCGTTATTGCACTTCGCCGCAGTACACCCACTTGCCGTTTTCTTTGACGACTTCGATCTTCTGATCGAGATCCTGGCCCTGCTCAAACGTGCCGACCAGCATTTGCAGGCCTTGATCCAGTTGTTCGTCCGTCACCGTCTGGCCCTGCGCGGCCAGCACTTCCTTCATGACGGCCTTGAACTTCTCCAGGTCGAACTTGATGGCCATCTTGCCCTTGAACTGTACCACGGCCTTGTCGCCTTCTTCGCTGATCTTGGTGTATTCAGGGTTTTGCAGCGAGATGGTCATGGCGTCCAGAATCTTGTTGGCGTCCACCCCGGCAGCGCCCAGCGCTTCGGCGGGATTCAGGCTTTTCTCGATTTCCGCGCGCTTGGCCGTGCAAGTTAGCTCGACCAGCCGATCAAACTTCTTATCGACGACGGACTGCATCGCTTCCTTGACAGCCCCCACCGGATCGGCGGCCGCGGCTCCACCACCGCAGGCCGTGAGCAGGGCGCTCAAGGCAATGATCACAATCATGACTACAGATAGGCGTTTCATTTGACAACTCCTTCCAGAGATAAGATGCGGCGATTCTGCTAATCAACTTTGCCGTGGCCTATGGCCTACTGCGCCATGGGCCTGATCGGCAGTGCGAGGGATTCTCATTCACACTCGGGCGTCTTACGCGATTGACGCCCGGCTTGCTCGGGTCCGGTTGACCGTTGAAGGGCCAATTTAGAACGGTTCTACTGTAGCGGAATGCCGCCTTCACCACAGACCTTCCACTGGCCGCCCTCGTTGACCATCGGGAGCTCCTGGTTGTCGAGGTCCTGTTCCTGCGCTTGGCCCATCATCTCCAGCTTCAGCTTGCCCGAGACGACGACCGTGGCATTGCTGCCGCTGACCGACTTTTCCTCGTACTTGAGGCCGGCCGTGTCGATCTTGAGCATGTCCTTGAGTGCAGACGCATCGCCGCCGGCGCCCATCATCGACATGGCATCTTCGATGCTCTTCTTTTGCGCCTCACAGGTCATGTCTTTCATCTTGGCAAAATCCAGCTGCGCAAACGCATCAAAAAATGACTTGGCCGCCGCGGCGGCACCGCCGCCGCCAGCCCCACCACCACAGGCTGTGAGCAGGGCGCTCAACACAATCACAATAATCATCACTACAGATAGGCGCTTCACTTGACAACTCCTTCCAGAGGTAAGATGCGGCGATTCTACCATGCCCCTAACAAAAGTCAATCAATTTTGCTCAAGCCTGTGGTAAAATCTACGCAAACCTCTCCCGCAGGTGGGTTGTTTCCCTGCGGGAAATTGTTTAGCAGGGGGGAGTGATGGATACCATGATCAAGGCTTGGACGCCGCGTGAAATTGACGCCATGCTCGATCGGGTTTTGTTGACCGTCGAGAAGCCGGGGCGCTACACGGGCGGCGAACATAATCAAGTGGTCAACGACTGGAACGCGGCCGGCATCCGGGTGGTGTTGGCCTTCCCCGATATCTACGAACTGGGCATGTCCAATCTAGGCCTGGCAACGCTGTACGACATTCTCAATCGCCGTGTGGGGATTCTATGTGAGCGCACCTATTGTCCGTGGAGCGACATGGAAGCCGTCATGCGCCGCGAAGGGCTACCCCTTTATTCGCTGGAGACGCATCATCCGTTGAGTGAATTCGATCTCATTGGCATCAGCTTGCCCTACGAGCAGCTCTACAGCAACGTGTTGAACCTGCTCGATCTAGGCGGCGTGCCGGTACGAGCTGCCGATCGGGATGCCTCACACCCGATTGTGTTGGCGGGCGGCCACGCGACCTACAACCCCGACCCGATGGCGGATTTCATTGATGCCTTTGCGATCGGCGAAGGCGAAGAGGTGATCGTCGAGGTCGCGCGCTGCATCGAGCAGTGGAAGGGGGAGGGCGGCAACTCCCGACTGGAGCTCTTGCGCCGCCTGGCCCGCATCGACGGCGTGTACGTGCCCAGCCTGTACGAGGTGGCCTATCATCTGGATGGGACGATCGAGAGCGTAAAGCCGATCGAGCCGGAACTGCCCGCGCGGGTGAGCAAGCGCATCGTGCCGGTGCTGCCACCGCCCATCACCAAGTTCATCGTGCCCTACATCGACATCTCGCACAACCGCGCGCCGATCGAGATTATGCGCGGCTGCACGCGCGGCTGTCGCTTCTGCCACGCGGGCATGGTCACGCGCCCGGTGCGCGAACGCAAGGTCGCGGATGTGCTGGCGGCGGTGGAAGACATCATGCGTGAGACGGGCTTCGAGGAGATCGCGCTGTTGTCGTTGTCGTCCAGCGATTACACGCGCGTGCAGGAATTGTCGCGCGCCATCGGCGAAAAATTCGCCGGACAACACCTGTCGGTCTCGCTACCCTCGCTGCGCATCGAATCGGCCTCGGCGGACCTGATGGAAGCGCTAAAGGACAATCGGCGCGGCGGGTTCACCTTTGCGCCCGAAGCGGCGACGGAGCACATGCGGCGCGTGATCAACAAATTCATCCCGACACCGCAAGTGATCGAGACGACGCGCGAAGTGTTCTCACGCGGCTGGCGGACGATCAAACTGTACTTCATGATCGGACATCCCAGTGAAACGCTGGAAGATGTACGGGCCATTGCCGATCTGGCCAAAGCTGTGCTGCACGAAGGCCGCAAGCTGCACGGTAAGGCCACGCAGGTCAACATCGGCGCGAGCACGTTCATTCCCAAGCCGCACACTCCCTTCCAGTGGGTGCCGCTGGACGAAGCCGAGAACACATTGGCCAAGCAGCAGCTGCTGCGGCGCGAACTGCGCGGGCCGGGGCTGAAGGTGAGTTGGTCGCGTCCCGAAGAATCGCTGCTGGAAGCGTTCCTGTCGCGCGGCGATCGGCGCTTGGGCGCCGTGATCTATCGGGCATGGCAGTTGGGCGCGAAGTTCGACGCCTGGATGGAGCATCACAATCCGCAGGCGTGGCAGCAGGCCTTCGACGAGCAGGGCCTCGATCCCAACTGGTATGCGCGCCGTCCACGCCCCATCGACGAGGTGTTCCCGTGGGATCACATCGACATCGGTGTGACGAAGAAATTCCTGCTACAGGATTTTCTGTGGAGCGCCGACGGCAAGACACGCGTGGATTGTCGCGAGCACTGCTTTGCCTGCGGCATCCTGCCCAAGTTCAAGCAGATGCGCATGAACACCGAAGTCGACGCGTGGGAGTGCCCCGAAGTGAAGCCGTATGATCGGCGCGGCAGCAAGCCGGTGTCGGTGAATGAGGTGATTCCGCTGCAAGTGGTGGGCGTGTAACACGTCCTATTGAACATTCTAGTTCCGAAAAATCTGCTATACTTGACTCGGTGAGGTAAGTAAAAGCATCCATCAAAATCATCAGGCCATTGTCGCATGTATGAGATTATTTACACGCTGGAAGTCGAGGGAGATCTTAACTTGTTTAGGCGGTTTGAACAGCGACTGATTCTTGATGGCATTGACGAGATGCTGTTGTATGAGCCAGATGTGGAGACGAAAAATCGCAAGCGCCTACGCCCCGATAGCATCACCGAATGGGAATTACGTTTGGGCAAATTTCGCGTGTTTTATGATGTGCATGCGCCTGCGCGCATTGTGAAGGTTGAGGCGATTGGGTATAAGCGTGGCAGCCGTTTATTCTTGCATGGCGAGGAGTATGATCTATGAAGACGGTGACCGTTTCTGCGCGCACGAAAACACTGATTGAGCTATTGAAGCAGGCCCGACGTGAAGGGTTGATCCTTCGTTCGCCGGATGGACACGAATTCATCCTGGCGGAGATTGACGACTTTGATCGCGAAATCGAACTAACGCGAAAGAACAAGAAACTCATGAAGTTACTAGATGAGCGGGGACGGCAGGCGAAAACACATTCTGCCGCCGATGTGCGAGCCAGGCTGGGTCTGTAAATCAATGGCGCAGGCGGGCGTGTAAAAGACAGCCTCCGTGGTCAGCAAGATCGCGGAGGCTTTTTCTTGTTGCGTTAAGCAAGTAGAGAATAAATCAGCGCTGAGCCGCTGCCGATTGTGGAGTCGTTGCTTTTGCCGGCAGAGTCACATACTCGGCAGACGAGCGAGATTTGGGCACGGGTAATTTGTCTTCCATTAAGCCTTGCACGTGCAGTTCAATCGCTTCAGACATATTACGGGTAGCCTGTTCGCGCGTCCTGCCGGTTGCGACACAACCCGGTAAGTCGGGTGAATAGGCCGAAAAGTTGCCGTTCGCTTTTTCGATGACGATTAGAAATCGATACATTATTTCTTCCCTACGAATCTTCATCGCCGTTGTTCAGTGAAGACTGCCGCAAGCCAAGAGAGATTTGCTTAATCTTAACACATGAATGCCTTCTTGGTATTGCGCAGCGCTGGATGAGTGGGAGTGTCCTGAGGTCAAGCCATATGATCGGCGCGGCAGCAAGCCGGTGTCGGTGAATGAGGTGATTCCGCTGCAAGTGGTCAATACGTAACGGCCAGAGTCGGCTTAAAGCCGACTTCGGTTGCCAGCCT
>JAUQXC010000377.1 GCA_030834825.1 Thermoflexales bacterium | reverse complement strand
TTAAATTCTTAGTCCTGCAGCGCGCGTAGTCTTACTGTGTATGCGAAAAAGAACGACACCCGAACACGCTGTGTTCGGGTGTCGTGTTGACCACCACGGATAAGTTCAGATCTCACGCATACTTCTCGATCAACTCCTGTGTGCGCTGGATGCCACTGGCAGCATCGCCATCGCCTTCATATTCAATGCTGATGACGCCGTGATAGGCGGCTGACTTCAGCACCCTTAGGCACATCCGATAATCGATCTGCGGCTCTTCGCCCTGCGCATTGAACTCGCGGGCTTTGGCGTGCACATGGATCGCATAGGGCGCGAGCAGCTCCATCCCCAGCGCGCGATCGTCCTCGAAGTTACCGAAGTCCAGACATACACCCAGATACGGCGAATGGAAGTGCTGCACAAGTTTCGCCAGCATGGCCGGATCGCGGCTGAGGCCGCCATGGTTCTCGATCGCCAGCTGGATGTTCTTGGCGATTGCGACCGGCAGCACGCTGCTCATCAACTCCACGGCGCGATCATACGCCGCCCGGCTAGCGGCCGCCCAATCGGCTTCGGCATTCAGGCTGCGCTCGCCGCCCAATGTCAAGCGGATCAAAGGCGCATTGAGGAAGTCTGCCGTCTCGATGGCAGCCGCCAGATACCCCTTCTGTTTCTGCCGGTCCGGCCCTGCACTCACCGTCAAATCTGAATCGATCGCCCAGCACACCAGCCGCGTCCCACTACGCAGGCGATTGAGCTTGACCTTCATCAATGCTCTGCGATCGTATTCGTACGGATTGAACGGCGGCGCTTTCCTGCCAAATAATCGCGCGATCGGATTGGGCAATCGGGGCCACAAGAACATGTCCTGCAACTCAACCAGGCCGTAGCCCAAATCGTGCACGCGATAGGGCACGTCGGCCAGACGCAGCTTGCCCTGATACAACTCTTCATGAAATGACCACGAGGAAATTGCGAGATCCATATTAGTCGTCAACAGTCAGTTATCAGTTGTCGGTTATCAGTTGTCGGTTATCAGTTATCAGTTGTCAGTTGTCGGCAGAACACTTCGCAGGTCATGATAACAAGAAGTTCAGTACGGTTTTATTGAACTCATCCGGCTGATCCACGGGCGTGGCATGACCCGAATCGCGCACGATATGCCACTGCACCTGGCGAATGCCGCGCGCCAATTGCTGCTGGCATCCGCGTGGCACCACCGCATCGCGATCGCCCGTGATGAGCAGCGTCGGCGCTTGAATACGATCGAGGCGTGGACGTGAATCGAAACGGCGGATCGTGTTTACCAGCTGGCGGTAAGACGCGACATCGTTCACGCCGATGCGGTGCAAGACCTCGTCACGCAGGGCAGCCTGATCGGGTCTGGGAAACAGATCGCACGCCACCACTTTGGCGGTGGTCAACGGCGGCAGAAAACGGGAGACCACCACACGCCGTGCGAGGGTGTACGTCTCGCGCAGCGAAGTCGGCCACAGGCGCGCGAAGGTATTCACCAGGATCAATTTATTTACCTTCTCGGGGAAATCGATCGCCAACACCTGCGCGACGGCTCCACCCAGCGACAGGCCCAGGACGTGCGCTTGCGGAATCGCCAACGCGTCCATCAATTTGGCGATGTCGGCTGCCAGAGTATAAACCGAGAACGGCCCACGCAGCGGGCTGCTCTGTTTGTGCCCCCGCAAATTGGGTAGAATCACCCGGAAGCAAGGTGAGAAGGCCGGCGTCTGAAACCACCAGTCATCGCCGCTGGAGCCCAGACCGTGCAGCAGCAGCAACGGATAACCGCTGCCGGTCTCTTGATAGTAAATCTGAGCAGAATTAAGCGACAGTGTTGGCATGGCACTCTTGAGAAACCGGGGACCCCAGGCCAAACGTGCACTTCTTTGCGGGAAAGAGCCAGCCGGGTTCGAAGTCCAGACATGGTAGCACGTGATGCACACCTTGACAAACTGCCCATCCGCGCCCACAATTAGCACCGTGCTCATCCAGCGTCGCACTCATTTTTGCCAGGGAACAAAAGCGTGCCAACTTCAAACGGACAAAACAAAGTCACTATCCTATTTGTGTGTATGGGCAATATCTGTCGTTCGCCTATGGCGGAAGCCGTGTTTCGCGACCTGATCAAGCAAGCAGGTTTGGCCGACCGGTTCGAGATCGCTTCCGCCGGCACCGGCGACTGGCACGTGGGCGAACCGCCGCATCGTGGCACCCGTGAGACGCTGAAGCGCCATGGGATCAGCCCCAACAACCTGGTGGCCAAACACGTTTCACAGGCCATGCTCGACCAGGCCGACTATGTAGTGGCCATGGATTACGAGAACCTAGCCGATCTGCGCGCCTGGCGTATCGACCGCAAAAAAGTGTCGCGGATCCTCGACTATGCTTTGGATGTGGAAGTACGTGACGTCCCCGATCCTTACTACGATGGCCGCTTTGAGTTGGTGTACCAGCTGGTGAGCAAAGGCTCCGCCGGGCTGTTGGAACAAATCCGCGAACAGTACAGTTTTTGAAAGCTGTCCGGCTGATGTTGTGCCGATGATATCGAACGACTTACGATCTGCCCTTGAAACAAGCGTCGGCGTCCTCCGATCGATCACGCCGGTTGGCGGCGGTGACATCAACTCTGCCGCACGGCTTGAAACGCCGGCTGCGCGTTACTTTGTGAAGTGGAATTCTCAGCCGCGTCCACACATGTTTGAGACGGAAGCGCGTGGACTGAAACTGCTGGCCGCCGCCGCCGCGCTCCGCATTCCGCGCGTCATCGCCGTCATCGCTCACCCCTCTGCGTTGGTCTTGGAATGGATCGATTCTGGGTCAAATAAGCCGGCTGCCGCCGAAGCTCTGGGACGCGGGCTTGCGCAGCTGCACCGATCGAGCGCGGCCACCTACGGTCTTGATCACGACAACTACATTGGATCGACTCCACAGCGCAACACGCCTGCCCGATCGTGGATCGAATTCTATCGCGATCGACGGCTGGGCGCGCAACGCGATCTGGCGTTGCAGAACGGCCAGCTCACATCCGATCGAGCCAGGCAGCTCGATCGGGTGATGGCCCGCCTCGATCACTGGATCGACGAGGCGCAAGTTGTGCCATCATTGCTGCACGGCGATCTGTGGGGCGGCAACACGCTCAGCGATGCTCAAGGCCGCCCCGTCTTGATCGATCCGGCCGTATATTACGGCGACCGCGAAGCCGAGATCGCGTTCACGGAGTTGTTCGGTGGCTTCGGCGCGCGGTTCTATGCCGCTTACCACGAAACCTGGCCGTTGGATCGCGGCTACGCCGAGCGGCGCGATCTGTACAACCTCTATCATCTCCTCAATCACTTGAATTTATTCGGTGCCAGCTACGGCGGATCGGTGGATGCGATCTTGCGGCACTACGTTTGACGAACTGGGCCGGGCATGTTAAAATCTGGCCCACTTCATTGGGGGTTCGTCTAGCCGGCAGGACAGCGGACTCTGGATCCGTATGGGGGGGTTCGAATCCCTCACCCCCAGCCACAGACCTCGCGAAAAATCGCGAGGTCTTTTTGTTTGCCCGTTTCCTCTCCTGGGAACAATTTTGCAAACGCAGCGTCTCTAATGTAGAACGCGATGATGAACAGCCTCATTGCCATCAGAAATCGATTCGCTGTCCAATCAAGCGTCATCTTCAGGAGGAAATACCATGTCTGCCCGTTTCGCCCGTTCGCTGTGTATCGTCGTGTTGTTTGTTGCTGTCTTGTTATCCGCCTGCGCTCCGGCGGCCGCGCCAAGCACCAGCGCTCCCCAGTCTGCCCCATGGAGTGGCGCCCAGCCGCCTGCTCAGGCCCCGGCGGCCCAACCACAAGAAGCTCCCCAGTCTGCCGAAGACCAAACGGCGCCGTGGCAACCGCCCGCCCCGGCTAATCAAGCTAGGCCTGAGGCCAAACCCTGGCCCACCTATCCGGCGCGTGAAGAGTATCCTTACTCCGACAAGCCGTTCATGGATGCGCGGGAGGACAACCTCTCGACCTTCGCCCTGGATGTGGATACCGCCTCGTACACCAAACTGCGCGAGTACCTGCGCAACGGCCAATTGCCGCCC
>JAUQXC010000376.1 GCA_030834825.1 Thermoflexales bacterium | reverse complement strand
GCACAAGAGCCATTACGCGGCGAAGCGCATTGACACGTTGAAGGGCTACAGCGTGTGGCACAACAAGCCGTTCTTCAAGGAGTTTGTCGTGAAGATGCCGAAGCCGATCGAGGCGGTGAACGAATTTCTGCTGGACGAGTTCGATATCATCGGCGGCTATGATCTCGGCCAGGATTATCCGCACTTGAAAAATCACATGCTCATCGCTGTGACCGAGACGAACAACAAGACCGAGATCGACGATTTGGTCGAGGGACTTAAGGAGGCCGCCGAGCAGCTGTAGTTTTGGCGGAAAACGACCATGAACCAAGTACCTTTGATTTACGAAATCAGTTCACCAGGCCGTTGCGGTGTCACCATGCCGCAGTCAGATGTGCCCGAGACCGAAGTCCCGGCCGAGCTGCGTCGCACGAAACTGGGTCTGCCAGAAGTGTCGCAGATCGACGTGGTGCGCCACTATCTGCGCTTATCGCAGTTGAACTACAGCATCGATACCGGGTTCTATCCACTCGGCTCGTGCACCATGAAGTTCAACCCCAAGATCAATGAAGACGCCGCGCGCCTGCCGGGTTATGCCTTCACGCATCCGTTGCAGGATCCGCTGACCGTGCAGGGCAACCTGGCGATCATGTTCCACTTGCAAGAGTGGCTCAAAGAGATCGGCGGCTTTGCCGGCGTGACGTTGCAACCGGCGGCGGGCGCGCACGGTGAGTTCACCGGCATCTTGATCATGCGCAAGTATCACCTCGAGCGCGGCGACACCAAGCGCAAAGTGATCTTGATCCCCGATTCGGCGCACGGCACCAATCCGGCGTCGTCGGCGATGAGCGGCTTCATCGTGAAGCAGCTACCTTCTGATGATCGCGGCAACATCGATTTGAATGCGCTGCGCGCCGCCTGCGACGATACCGTCGTGGGCTTGATGCTCACCAACCCGAACACGCTCGGCCTCTTCGAAGAACATCTTGAGGAAGTGGTGAACCTGGTGCATGGCTGCGGCGGTTTGATGTACGGCGATGGCGCCAACCTGAATGCGTTGGTGGGCATTGCCCGCCCGGGTGATCTGGGCTTCGATGTGATGCACTTCAACCTGCACAAGACGTTCAGCACACCCCATGGCGGCGGTGGTCCGGGCAGCGGTCCAGTGGGTGTCAGCGAGGAGCTGGTCGATTTCCTGCCCGGTCCGATCGTGGCCGTCACCTTCCCCGATGGCGAGGATGAGACGCCGCTCTATCTGTTCGCAGAGCCGAAGAAATCGATCGGACGGGTGAAGAGCTTCAACGGTAATTTCGGCATGTTAGTACGCACTTACACCTATTTGCGGGTGCATGGGCCGGATGGGTTGCAGGCCAACTCAATGTATGCCGTGTTGAACGCCAATTACCTCCGCGTGAAGTTGAACGACAAATATCCGGTGCCGTATGATCGCATCTGCATGCACGAGTTTGTGTGTCAGGGCAAGTTCGCGGGCAGCGATGTCCGCGCCTTGGACGTGAGCAAGCGCCTGATGGACTACAACTTCCATCCGCCGACGAACTACTTCCCATTGATCGTGCCGGAAGCGTTGATGATCGAGCCGACCGAGACGGAGAGCAAGGAAACGCTCGATCAATTCATTGACGCCATGCGCAAGATCGCGGACGAGGCCGTCAAGGAACCGGAGTTGCTGCATTCCGCACCGCACAATACACCCATCAAGCGGTTGGATGAGGTGAAGGCGGCGAAGGAACTCGTATTGTGCTGTATGCCGCGCGATTTTGAGGAGAAGGCCTTGGCATAACGTCTGCTGCCTCAAGAAAAGCCTGTAAACGAACGAGGTGATCTTTTTACAAGATCACCTCGTTTCTTATTGTTAGCCTATTGACTAAAATATAAACTTGTAGTACTATTTTGTTGTAAATAGAAATCGAGTTACTATTTTAACTTATGTCAGTTAGACATGCTCTTCTCGGCTTGATCGCCCAGCGCCCTCGGCATGGGTACGAACTCCATGCTGCCTTTGAGGCCGTCATGGGCGGAGAAGCCTTGTGGGATGTGAAGCCGGCCCAGATTTACTCCACCCTGGCACGTCTGAAAGAGTCGGGCGGTATTTGTGAGCAGACAGTTGACGGAGACGGTGAGGGGCCTGACCGGCGAGTGTATGCCATTACCGAAAAAGGGCGAGCCGAGCTGACCGCTTGGTTCGATCTGCCGATTGAGCGTGAGCACCAACGCGACGAAGTCTTTACCAAGCTGATGCTGGCACTGGCCACCGGCGAGGCTGAACCGCATAGGATCATTCAAATTCAGCGCACTAAACTGTATCAGGATCTGCACGATCTGACCGCGCAGCGCCGCTTGGCCAATCCCAAAACCGAGCTGGCCCACATTCTGTTGTTGGACAGCATTGTCATGCATCTGGAAGCCGATCTGCGCTGGCTGGAAATGGTTGAGGCGCGGCTCGATGAGATCCAGCGTCAACCTGTGCCGGAACCTGAGTTGCGGCCGCGCGGCCGGCCTAAGAAAAATAGTTGAAGCGACCAGACCATCAAGCCGGCACCGGTTTGATGGATAGAAACCAGCAAGATTGAGCGAGGCAATTCCGATGGCAATCATTCAGACAAATAACTTGAGCAAGGTCTATGGCAGCGGAGACGCTGTCGTAACGGCACTGCGCGATGTGAGCTTGACGGTAGAAACAGGTGAGTTTGTGGCCGTGATGGGGCCGAGCGGCTGTGGTAAATCGACGCTTTTGCATTTGATTGGCGGGCTTGATCGGCCTACCGCGGGCACGATTCAGCTGGATGGCGATGATCTTTCCCGCCTCAGTGACACGCGCCTGACGGAAGTGCGGCGTCGCAAGATCGGATTTGTGTTTCAGTTCTTCAATCTGATTCCGGTGTTGGATGCGGTCGAGAATGCCGCGCTGCCTTTGATTCTGGATGGCATGAAATTGGCTGCGGCACGCGCCACGGCGGCTGAATGGCTCCAGCGGGTTGGGCTTGACGGACAAACTTCTCATCGACCTGATCAGCTCTCAGGTGGGCAACAGCAGCGAGTCGCTATTGCTCGGGCGCTGGCCACCGAGCCTGCACTGGTGCTGGCTGACGAGCCGACCGGCAACCTAGATTCGCGCGCCTCCGATGAAGTGGCTGGGCTGCTGCGGCAAGTGGCCGATGAGTGGCAGCGCGCAGTGCTAATGGTGACACATGACCCCCGGATTGCTGCATATGCCGATCGGATTGTCTTTCTGAAAGACGGCAGCATTATCGATCAGGCCCGGTTGAATGGCACCCCGCTTGAGGGGGCACAGCTGGTGCGTGATAAAGTGGAAGCTTTATAGGTGGTGAAACATGAGCATTCAATTAACTCTGGCGGCGCGCTACATGGCGGGGCGGAAGTTGCGAACATTTCTGACGACACTGGCCGTGATCTTCGGTGTGACGATAGTGTTTGGCCTCAATGGACTGCTGCCGGCATTTTCTGAGGCGTTTCGGCAGAACATGCTGGCTTCTGCGGGCAAGATCGATCTGACTGTGACCAGCGCGTCGGGTGGTACCTTTGAAGCCGAGGTGATCGCGCCGGTGCGAAGTGTGAACGGCATTGACGAAGCGACGCCGATCCTGCGGCAAAACGCCATTCTGCCGACGGGCCAGGCGGTGAACGCCGTGACGGTGGTTGGCGTTGATCCGGAGAGCTTTTCGCAGGTAAGACCACATTCCCTGGTGCTGGGACGCTACCTACAAGCAGGCGATAAGAATGCGCTGGTGCTGGGCGAGAAGCTCGCTGAGGAAATGGGCTTGAAGTTGGGTGATATTTTCACGCTGCCTTCTGCCGCGGGCGCCACGGATTTTGCCGTGGTGGGCGTAATCGCCACACAGGGTGTGCTGGGCGTGGAAGAGGTTTACGTGCCGTTGTCTACTGCTCAGGCGATGTTCAATCAAGCGGGACGCCTTAACACCATCGAGGCTCGTTTTGCGGCGCAGGCCGATCGGGTGCAGGTGGCGGCCGCCGTTCAGGCGCAGCTGGGTAATCGCTTTAAGCTCGGCGAAATCGAAGGGGGCGGCCAGTTCCTGTCAGCTTTAGCCATGGGCCAGATCGTGCTGAACCTCTTTGGCGTACTGGCGCTGGCCATGGGCGGCTTCATCATCCTGAACACTTTCCGCACCGTGGTTGCCGAACGACGTCGTGATATCGGAATGCTGCGCGCACTGGGTGCCACGCGTGGCATGGTGGTGGGCATTATCCTGGCAGAGAGCCTGCTGCAGGGTTTACTCGGTACAGCCATCGGCATGCTGATCGGTGCTGGTCTGGCTTATAGCCTGATCGGGTTGATCAGACCGATTTTTGAACAGTTCCTGCATATGAGCTTCACCGGTCGACCAGTGTTTGACATCCCGGTTTTTATCTGGGCGTTGGTGCTAGGCGTAGGGATTACGATGTTAAGTGGCTTGTTACCCGCCATCAGCGCCAGCCGGGTTGTGCCCTTGGAGGCGCTTCGCCCGATGGTGGGTGTGGCGGCTCAACGAGCGGCTCGGCGTGGCGCGTGGGTAGGAGCAGGACTCATCGGGTTGGCTGCCCTCACATTAATCAGTGGCGCCCCTAAAGCCGCGGCGGCAGGAGCCTTCCTGGTGTTGATCGGTCTGGTGCTGGCCGGGCCGGCACTGGTCAGGCCCATTGCGCTGTTGTTTGGCCGTTTACTCACGGTGATCTTCGCGCGCGAAGGTCAGATCGCGCAGGGAAATATGACCCGGCAACCGGGCCGGGCCGCGATTACGGCCTCGGCGATGATGATTGGTCTAGCCCTGATCATCGCTTGCGCCGGAATGATGAGCAGCATGGAAGAGGGCATTGGTCGTTACCTGGCCAAGAGTATGGGTTCAGATTTTCTGCTGATGCCGGCTTCGCTGGTGTTGGGTGGCGGCAATGTCGGTGCCAGTCCTGAATTAGCGCAGGCCATCCGCGACACTCCGGGCGTTCAGGATGTCACTACGCTGCGCCTGGCCAACTCGGAGGCGCGGGGAACGGCCTTACAATTGGTAGGCATCGAGCCAGAGAGCTTTGCCCGGGTGGGCGGCATGGAATTCATGCTGGGCAGTGAAGCGCAGATCTATCAGGAGCTGCGCAACGGGCGCGGCATCATTCTCAACGGCGTGTTTGCGGTACGCAATCCAGTGCAGCTGGGTGAATGGGTTACCCTGAAGACGCCAGATGGCGAGCGTGCTTATCAAGTGGTGGGCGTGGGATCGGATCTGTTGAATGCCAAAGCCGCCACCGGGTTCATTTCACAGGCCAACCTGGCCGCCGATTTTCATGAATCGAATGATCTGTTGTTGATGGTTAACAAGACGCCGGAAGCGGAGGTGACGGCGGTGCGCAGCGCGCTCGATGGGCTAGTGAAACAATATCCGGCCCTCACAGTGATGGAATCCACGGAGTGGCGTGAAACCATGATCGGCATGTTCGGCAAAGTCGTGGGCAGTTTGTACTTCGTGCTGATTGCGTTGGCGATTCCCTCACTCATCGCACTGGTGAATACGCTGGCAATCAACGTCATCGAACGCACCCGCGAAATCGGTGTGATTCGAGCTGTGGGCGGTACCCGCCGCCAGGTGCAGCGCATGATTCTGGCCGAGAGTTTACTGCTGGCGATCCTGGGGATTGCCTTTGGAATTCTGGCCGGGTTGTGGCTGGGCTACTCGCTGGTGGGGGCGGTCGGCGTGGTCGGCTTCAAGCTGACGTACTTCTTCCCCGCGACCAGCGTCTTGATCGCCACTGCGGTCGGCTTGATCTTTGGCGTCATTGCGGCCTTGTTGCCAGCGCGGCAGGCGGCGCAACTACAAATCGTGCGGGCGCTGCGTTACGAGTAAAGAGTACAAGCAAGAAGATTGGTGCCAAGTCGGCATCAACCGGAATGAGACGAGGCGATCTCGAGCGAGAGATCGCCTCGTTGTACATTCGGGACATTCGAGCGAATTCCAGGTTGGTTTACGGATCAGTCATGCCCGAGTGCGGTTATCGGGCATCCAGGCCGCGCCGGAACACGTTACCCCACCAGGGCAACTGGATTCCCGCTTAAAGCGCGCGGGAATGACGTGTGGCGTAATATCGTAAATCAACTTGGAAACTGGTCTAGTTGAAATGTGATGTGCCAGCGTTCTCAGCTATTTCGATTTCAATTGAAAGCTGGTCAAGGGAATTTGTGTCTCGCCCACGTCCGTCATCAGGCGCAAGAAGGTTGTAGTGTCATATACACCAACAACGACTTGATAGGTTCCCGAGGACAGCGTGGCGGGCAACTGTAATGTGATTGTCTGTATTGAAGTTTCTCTGTCCGTCAATGGTTGATCGGATTGCGCGATGAGATTGCCTTGTGGATCGACTACATGCACGAAGGTGGTCAAGGTCGTTGGGTTGGTGGCAGAGATTGTCCAGTGCAGTGAAAGTTCAACAGCTGCACTTGGCGCAGGTCCGATCATGAGCAGACTAGCGTCAGCCAGGGTAACCACATCTCCAAAGCGTGTGGGAGGTACTCCTATCGCAACCATGCCAATTGTTGCGGTCGTATCGCCCTTGTCCGTTGTCAGACGCGAGAGAGTTGTGGTGTCATATACGCCAACGACGATTTGATAGTCCCCGGTACCCATGGCCGTGGGCAGCTGCAGTGTAATCGTTTGGACTGAGGTCTCTGCAGGCGCTAACGCCTGATCGGCCTGTGTGGCGAGGTTGCCTTGCGAATCGATCACGTGTACGAAGGTGTTTAACGTCAGCGGGTTAGTGATAGAGACCAGCCAGTGCAGTGACAGTTCAAGTAGTTCACCCGCTGCCGGTTTGGCTACCGGCAATTCGACGTCAGTCAAAGCCACCGTGTTTCCAAAACGAGCGAGAGGCGTTACGACTTCAATCGTGCTCATGACAGTCGTGGTCTCGCCTTGATCGGTGGTCAGACGTTGACCAGTTTGATTGCTGTAAATTCCAATAGCGATTTTGTATTGCCCGGGCGACAGATCTGCCGGTAAAGTAATGTGGCCTTGTGGCGTATTCCATCCGGTTGACGCTGGGATGGAGTCGATCAGAGCCGCCACCTGAAGAGGCAGATCGGCTTGAGCGACGACATTGCCTTGGCTGTCAAGCACATGCGCGAAACTCGTATAGGTCTGGTTGAACTTGATCAGTATTGTCCAATCCAGCGTTAGTGGGACAGCTTCGCCCGGTAGGAACTTTTCCTGGACCAAATGCGGCTTCACTAACGTTGCGACACCTCCAAATTGCACGGCGGAGATGTCCTCTATGGCAGGCGGAGTCGCTGTTACACTGATCAGCGCTGGCGTCGTCGGTGCCGGTGTTGGCGCTGTGTTTTCCGCTGGCGCAGCCCAGCTGTGATCGTCGATCTCAAACCCCAGATCGGCGGGCGGCTTAGTCTCATAGCCGGTGATCGGTACACTCTGATCGACTACTTGCAGCCGCACATCATCCAGCCAGACTTGACCTTTGCCAGCCACCAAGATGCCATAGGCAAGGTCGACGCTGTTCTCAGGCACGTCCAGAACGACCTCATACTTTTGCCAGTCATGCGTGCCCTGAATAGGACGATTCTGCATATTATCGAAACCCAACACCGCTGATTCGGGCCCGTCAACGCGCAGCCATAACCGTGCCTGGCCTTCAACCCGCTCAGCCTTCACAAGTGCAGCCAGACGCACTCGCTTACCGCGATAATTTGCAGCGTCCACCATCGTCATGAATGTTCCAAATTCAGGCACGGCTGATGCCACTGATTTCACGTAGGCGCTCGACTTCCCAGTGTGGACCACTTCACTGTCAAAGCCCATCTCATAATCCTGGGGTCGAGTACCGGCAATGACCCAGTCTGAAAACGACTGATCCAGATCTTGGCCTGTAGGCACACTTGGTTGCGCTGCTATATCTGGAACTTGTTCAGGAGAAGTGAGCGGCACATCGGTGCCCACCACTTCCACCTGCACATCGTCCATCCAAATCTGACCTTCTCCTTGCAGGACGACGCCAAGAACAATTCGATCGCTATTGTCAGGCACTTTGAAGACAAGGCTTTGCTTCTGCCACGGCGCTGTAGCGTCGATTGATTTCTTGCTTTCCTGTTGTTTGATATTTTTGGCATCAAAGGCACCCGTTACCAGCTGCGCGGTGGCGTCGACCTTTTCGAACTTGAGGTAAGCCGTGACGCGCAAGCGTTTACCGCGATAGGCCTCCGCCTTGACGCTTTGCACTAAGACGGCATAACTTATCGGGTTGGCTTGCTTGGGTTGAATATGAGCGCTGGCTTGGCCGCCGTGAACGTTCACCGTGTCGATGCTCGTCGTGTAATTTTGAGGATTCCTTTCCGGTAACCAACCATCCAGGCCCGCTTCGAAATCCAAGTTGGTAGGTTGGGCCAGTGGCGGGTCCTCTTTCGCTTCCGTTGTCGCCACTTCCTGTCCTACAACTTCCAACTGTACATCATCGACCCAAGCCTGGCCGCGGCCCATCAAGAAAAAGGCAAAGCTAATGTGCGTTGCCTCAGCTGGCACATCCAGCACCAGATCGTATTTTTGCCAGTCCGTCGTTCCTTGAATGGGCCGGTTGTTCATGTCGGCGAATCTCAGAGTTTGGATCTGAGATCGGTTAATGCGCAGCCACAACCCTGCCTGCCTTTCGACTTCCTCCGTCTTGATATAAGCT
>JAUQXC010000375.1 GCA_030834825.1 Thermoflexales bacterium | reverse complement strand
GTGGCGCCCAACAACGACGTGATTTCCGATCCGGTGCCGCAGGTGATACTGGACTCGGCGACTACACAGTTAAGACCAGGAGCGAAGTCGTTTAACATCTTGGCAAACGGGATCAGCGGCCCTACAGGAGCGACGATCAAGATCAGGGCAAGTGGGTTTAACCCGGCTTCGCTTTCCGGCAATGTGGGGAGCTGGACCTCCTTGGTAAACGGCGAAACAATCGAAACGCCTGGACTGGTATTTCTGGATCCACCGAATGACACTACCAGGCAGATATTTTCGACGGTGATTCCACCACTACCGGCAGGCACAGCGACGTTGATCCTTCGCAATGAGAGCACAGGGTCTACCGCCGGGCCAATCGCTGTAACGATCGCAGCGCCGACGCCTCTCAGTGCCGCGGCGACGGACATTGTCGATCAGTTACTGGTCGACACGATCACTTTCTTGCAGAACGTTCCCACCTCATCACCTGAGCAAACTGCGGCCCTCACTGAGGCGATTGCCAAGTTTACCCAGTCACGCGCAGATTTCGCGCAACTTGTTACGGCAGGTTTGACGCCGGAAGATCAGTTGGTGATTAACAAAATGGCGTTGATCATACAGAATTCGGATATCTACACCGTTGGATCAAGTCAGACAATAGCGCATGCTGCTCAGACCGGATACAGTACCGATGCGCGGGTGGGCGATGTCGTAAACTTTTTATGGGGTGTGGCTACCATCGTAGGAGGAATAGCCATAGCTGCGACAGCCACAACCTTTTTCTTGGGTTTTGCAGCAGGCGTTACCATTGCTGCGGGAGTGCTTGTCACTGGATACTATCTTTGCAAGCTCATTCGAGGAGGCACATGCTTTGACGATCCGGCCTCAGACCCTCCTTCAAATCCACTGCCGCCCACCCAACCAGGCTCTGGCGCTGGTAGAACTGGCATGGGCTCTGCGCCGCCTCCTGGAGGTAATGGTGGCGGCAATATGGGTGGGGCCGGTGGTGGCGGTGCCCGTTCACCGCAAGCAGGCGGTGAGGTGATCATCAAGGTGTACTCGGCGGGTTCACCCATTCCCTTTAGCGGGGTGACGGATCCGGGCGGCTACTTCTTTATCCCTCTCATTCCAGCGGGAGAGCCGTTTATTGCCGTGGCCTACGACCTGGTGAACAACCAGACGCGCATCGTGGAGGGCATTGGCCCGAACACCGGAAGCTCCGTGTTTCTCTTTTTTGATTTCTATACGGAACAGGTCGAATACGATACGGTCTATTGGGATGGCGAAGGCGATGGCGCTTCCTGGCACGATCCCTTCAACTGGAATCCCAATCTCATCCCCGGCCCGACGCAGCATGTGATCGTTGACGTGCCGGGGACCATCACCGTTGTTCACTCCCTGGGCAATGACGCTGTTCTTAGCTTGCGAAGCGAAGAAGCGATCAGGCTTGCGGGCGGAACCTTGGAGCTCGGTCAGGCCTCTGTCTTAAGCGACACCTTCATCTTGAGCGGTGGGACGTTGGGCGGCACGGGCGCACTCAGTGTAACAGGTGTGTTGAGTTGGACGGGCGGCACGATGAGCGGATCGGGTACAACGACAGCTTTGGGCGACCTGCTGTTGACGGGTCCCTCGCCCAAGCTCTGGCGGGATGGACGCACTCTGATCAATGCCGGCACTGCCGTGTGGAACGGTGGCTACCTGTGGGGGATCAACCATGCGACATTCAACAATCGCGCCGGAGCCACCTTCCAGATTGAAGTCGACAACTTCATCTACGCCAGTTCGGGCGTCACCTTCACCAATGCGGGTACGCTCGTCAAGTCCGCGGGCAGCGGCACGTCC
>JAUQXC010000001.1 GCA_030834825.1 Thermoflexales bacterium | reverse complement strand
ATCGGAAGATCGCTTATTACCAGGGGATCGCTGCTCGGAAGAACGGTCAGCGCTGAGCGTGGATCGGATTCCTCGACCACCACAACGTGACGATGGGCGGCACGACCAGCAGCGGCACGCCAAGGAGATGCCCTAACAACGGATTACCCAGTAGCTGAGGAAGCTGCGGGCGGATCGTTTCGAAGTAGGGAATGATGAACAGGGCCGTCATCGAGAAAACAATCGCGGCCTGGAGCAGGCGGCGCTGCGGTAAAAGTAGCACGGCCAAGGGGAAGCACCACACCAGATACCACGCGTGAAAAATCGGCATGACCAGCAGCAACAGCCAAAACAAGGCTGAAAAGGCTGAAGCCAACATTTGCCGGATGATCGCCTCGTCCTGCTTCGGAGCCGATCGCCAGATAATCTTCGCCAACCGCCAGAGCGCGTATCCATAGATTACCACATATAATCCTAACAACACGCGGCGTGCGACGTCGAAGGCCGAACCGAGCGCGAACACGTCTCTGAAGATCAGCACCACCAACGCCAGGATCGATCGCCCCGCCGCGTCAGCGCCTTGCACGACCGCCCACGTCTCCCAGCCCGGCCACAGCGGCCACGTTCCGACCACCACCAGACCGCCGATCAGCAACCCAAATCCGATCAGCCGTGCGAAGCGTTCGGGCCAGCGTTGGCCGCGGCTCATCAACGCCAACAGGAAGAAGGGAACGATCACAATCGTGATGAATTTCGTCAGGACCGAGAGCGCCAGAAACACGCAGACCAGCAGGGGATAAATAGCATCGCCTTCAAGCGGTGTGACTCCAGCCGCATTCTTCGCCTTCGCTACGCTTCGCCCGGAATGCTGTAACGCCCACACCGCCGCCAGCATGAAAAAGATCATGACGACGTCGTTATGCGCGTTCTGCGCCACTTCGATCAACACCAGCGGATTCCACGCAAAGGCGATGGCGCCAGTGAGCGCCCAGCTCAAGCAGATTGGCTGTAACAACCGATAGATCAGGATCGTGCAGCCCAGGTAAGCGATGATGGCGATGATCTTCAGTGCATAAACTTGCAGCAGAAAATCGCCGCCGCTCACCTGGTACGCACCCAGCGAGAGCACTTGCCACACCGGTCCGTAGGGCGACGGCGCGTCGATCCATTCCGCCGCTAACCCCAGCCACGGATCGCCGGCCGGATATTGCGCGGGCGCTATGGCGAGCGGATTCAAGCCGTGCAGCGCCCAGCCGCGCGTATAGATGGCATACACAAACACATCGATCGCACCAAGGGGATAAGAGAGCCACAAAATAGCCGCCAACGCCGCGCCTGTCACCAGCACGAAACGCAGCCCAAGCACTGCGTGGGACGCTTCGCCGTTCCTGGGCGCGATCAAGCGCAACGCCCACAAGTACAGGAGGAACAAGGTCGCCAGCCCCACGAGGTAGGAGATGAAGCCCACGAGCGAGTAATTGCTTAGCTTGGCGTAATCGACCGGTGGAATTTTGTTGTAGTGCTGGCTCAAGGGATAAGGCAGGCTGAAGATCAGCAGATAGATCAGCGCGCTCAGGCCGGCGATGAGGAGGAAGGTGCGGCGCGGGGGTAGGCGGATTCCGTTTGGATTTGTCATCATCTGCGCTGCGCCGGATTAAGGTGCTTTCGTGATCAGCAGCTCATCGAAATCGATGGTGAGACTGTCACCGGCCTGGTCGAGTCCCAGGCCGATGTCGAGGCGTCCTGCGTCCGGCAGGGTGTCATCTTCGAAGGAGGTGAGCTCCTGATCGTTGGCATAGATGGTGAACGTATTGCCTTTGGCCAGCACAACAAATCGATTGGGAACATCCGGTTCCAAATGAAAGGCGTCGCTGTCGCGCCAGTCTTGCAGAATGTGCCAGTCGCCAGCCTGTTTCAAAGCTACGATATACCGGTCATTGTTATCAAAGCGGACGCGGTAGAAGTTGCTCTCTTTGTCCTTGCGGAAAATCAGCGAGATATTGGCATCGCCGGGTGCGGCTGTCGTTTCGCGCAACGTCGCGGTCAGGCTAAACCGGAAATCGGCCGCACGCACGTCGGGCACATTTTCCTGCCACAACACATCGCGCTTTGACGTCATGCTGAGGCGGAACTGCCCGGCGACGAGGGATGCTTCGTCCGTCGAGTAGTCATCTGATTTGGCTTTGAGCTGCCAGCCGTGCTGATTGTCGTCGAAGTTATCTTGAAACAAAATTTGATCAGGCGGGGGGGCGGGT
>JAUQXC010000374.1 GCA_030834825.1 Thermoflexales bacterium | reverse complement strand
CGGGCTTGAATGAATCGTAGGGATGGTGCAGCAGAATATCCTGCCGCCGGATCGCGCCGAAGATGTCGCCGGTGTACGATTTGTTTTTGAGGGGAGCGGGGAGCGCCGGCACAAACGACGCGTCCTTTAGATCGTGGCGATCGATGCTGTAGAGGCCCATCAAATTGCTCAGGCCCAACAACCCTTCAGTGGTATAGAGATCGTTACGATCCATTTCCAGATTCTCGATCAGAATCTGGCGCAAGTGTGCGGGCATGGCCGTATTCACAGTCACTTTGACCACGATGCCGAAGCGGCGCTGGCGCACACTTTCTTCCATGCTTTCCAATAGGTCCATCGCTTCCAGTTCCTGGATGTCGATGTCGGCATCGCGGATGACGCGGAAAGGATGCGCTTCCAGCACTTCCACCCCGGGGAACAGCTTGGCGATGTGCGCCGCGATGATTTGCTCCAGCCACACAAAGTAATGATGATACGGCACCGTGCCGTCTTTGCGCACGCTGCCCGAAGATGACTTGATGGGGACGAAGCGCGGGAGGGTGTCGGGCACTTTGATGCGCGCAAACCGCTCCTGGCCTTTGACATCGCGGATCAGCACGGCCAGGTTGAGGCTGAGGTTGGAGATGTGCGGAAACGGCCGCCCCGGATCGACGGCTAACGGCGTCAGCACCGGATAGACCACTTCATCAAAATACTCATCGACCTTGGCTTTTTGCTTGTCGGTCAAGGTGACGTAATCCAGAATATGAATGCCGGCCTGATCGAGTTCCGGCAGCAGGTGCTTCTGCAGATAGGAGCGTCCGTCGTTCATGAGGCGTAAGGCGGCGCGCCGCACCGCAGCGAGCTGCTCGGCAGGCGTCAGGCCATCGGCGCTCACGTCTGCGACGCCGGCGCTGACCTGCTGTTTCAAGCCGGCCACGCGCACCATGAAGAATTCGTCCAGGTTGGAACCGACAATAGAGAGAAACTTGATGCGTTCCAGCAGCGGGTTCTGATTGTCCTGCGCTTCTTCCAGCACGCGGTGGAAGAACTCCAGCTGGCTGAGTTCACGGTTGATAAATAGCTTGGGGTCGTCCAGCGCCGGATCGAGTTTGAAGTCTTTCAAGTAATCATTCGGTTGAGCCATAGATTCCCCCTACACCGTTGCTGTGTGGGGGAATTGTAATATGCAAGTGATTCTGTAGCAAACGCCAGCATTTGACTAGCTGCTACCACCATGTTAGTATCACAGCATCTGGCGGGAAAAGGAGCGCGCATGAAGCTGGTGACCTATCGATTGGGCTGCCATGTCTCGATCGGCGCAGTGGAGGAGCGTGGTGTGATCGATCTCGTCCCGATCGCGCCGGACATGTTGGGGTTGATCGCGGCGGGAACGGAGGGGCTCGATCGGGCCCGTGCGGCGATCGCCTCAGCGTCTTCTCCCATCCCGCTGGATTCGGTCACGCTCCTTGCGCCCATCCCCAGGCCGCCGCGCAACATCATGTGCCTGGGGCTTAACTACGCGGAACATGCCAAAGAATCGGCGGCCGCGCGCGGGCGCGAATACAAGCAGTACGCGCATCCGGTCTTCTTCACCAAAGCCACGCAGACGATTAATCGCCATGAGGGCGCGATTCCGTTCGATGCCGCGGTGAGCACCCAGATCGATTGGGAGGCTGAGCTCGGGGCGATCATGGGCCGATCGGGCAAGAACATCCCGATCGA
Source organism: Thermoflexales bacterium (assembly GCA_030834825.1). GTDB lineage: Bacteria > Chloroflexota > Anaerolineae > Fen-1058 > Fen-1058 > Fen-1058. The sequence goes on along the minus strand of JAUQXC010000374.1, from coordinate 10,641 downwards.
GCAAGCTGACGATTACGTCTTTGGCTATACCTGCCTCAACGATATCTCGGCGCGCGATCTGCAGGCAAATCACAGCCAGTTCTTCAAGGGCAAGAGTCTGGATGGGGCCTGCCCCATAGGCCCTTGGATTGTCACGGCGGATGAGATCCCTGATCCGCATCAACTGCATATCACTTGCCGTGTCAACGGGGTGACGAAACAAGATTCCAACACCGCGCAGATGATCTTCCGGGTCCCTGACATCATCGCCATTCTGTCGCGTGGCATGACGCTGGAGGCGGGCGACATCATCGCCACCGGCACACCCAGCGGGGTGGGCTTTGCGCGCAAGCCGCCGGAGTTCTTGAAGCCCGGCGACGTCGTGGAAGTGGAGATCGAGAAGATCGGCGTGCTGCGCAATCGGGTGGGAGAATGAAAGAAACCGGGTTTCTTTCAGCTGGCGACGTCATGCCCGAGCGCTTGAATCGGGCATCCAGGTTTCCGGTCGGCAATGTGCGACGGTTAAGCTGCTGGATTCCCGCCAAATACACGCGGGAATGACGAGAATCTTGCTGCAAGGATTTCCTCATGCCCGACAACTGCACCATCACCCTGACTGATCAACCCAACCCCGACGATGTGAAGTTTGTTGAGGACGGGTTAGCGACGTACAACCTGCGCTTTGCGCCGCCCTATGGCACACAGCGCTTGGTGGTACTGCTGCATGACACCGCTGGCAAATTGGTTGGCGGCCTGCTGGGCCTGACGTGGTGGGGTTGGCTGCGCATCGATATTGTGTGGCTGGACGAAGCGGTGCGCGGGCAGGCTTGGGGCACGCGCTTGATCGAAACCGCCGAAGCCGAAGCGATCCGGCGGGGCTGCCGCCACGCTTTCCTCGATACCATGAGCTTTCAAGCTCTGCCGTTCTACCGCAAGCTAGGTTATCTGGTCTTTGGTGAACTGGACGATCTACCGATGGGGGTGGGTCACAAGATGCACTTCTTGCAGAAGACCTTGCAGCCACCTGAGGGCACAGCCTGATGACGTCCGAAATTTACGTGAGCACCGATGTCGAAACCGATGGTCCTATTCCCGGTTTGTACTCGATGTTGAGTTTTGGGTCGGCGGCGTATCGGGCAGACAAGACCCTACTCGCCACGTTCGAAGCTAATCTGGAGACGCTGCCTGATGCCACCGCACATCCTAAAACGATGGACTGGTGGCGATCGCAGCCGGAGGCCTGGCAGACCTGTCGCGAAAACGCCCAACCCCCCGCCGAGGTGATGCCCCGTTATTTACAGTGGCTTAAGCGGTTACCGGGATCGTCCGTTTTTGTTGGTTATCCGGTCACGTTCGATTTCATGTTTGTATACTGGTATTTGATCAAGTTCACAGGCGAAAGCCCTTTTTCGCATTCTGCCCTGGATATCAAAACCTATGCCATGGCGCTGTTGCAAAAACCTTATCGTGCCAGCGTGAAGAAGAACATGCCGCGCCAGTGGTTTGACGACCTCCCGCACACGCATTGTGCCCTCGACGATGCCATCGAACAAGGCGCCTTGTTTTGCAATATGCTGGCGGAAAACCTCGGTAAAAAACCATGAGCCATATCGAACTGAAGGATGTCGGCAAGACCTATCGCCTGGGTGCGAATACGGTCACGGCGCTGCACGATTTCTCGGTGGAGATCGAATCCGGCGAGTTCGCGGTGATCCTAGGCCCCAGCGGCAGCGGCAAGACGACGTTCCTCAACATCCTGGGCGGCTTGGAGCAGGCCACCCGCGGCGAAGTGTGCGTCGATGGTGAATTAATCAGCGCACTCCCGGAAGCGAAGCTGACGAACTATCGCCGGCGCAAAGTCGGCTTCGTGTTCCAGTTCTTCAATCTGCTGCCGACGTTGAGCGCGTTGGAAAATGTCATGCTCACTGCCGAGATGGGGGATGGGCAGGGCGGCGATCCCAAGCAATATCTGGAACGCGTCGGGCTGGGCAATCGCATGGATCACTATCCGGGTCAACTCTCCGGTGGACAGCAGCAGCGTGTGGCCGTGGCACGCGCTCTGGCGAAGAAGCCTGCGCTGGTGTTGGCCGACGAGCCGACGGGCAGCCTGGATATTCAAACGGGCATCGAGGTGTTGGATGTGATGCGGACACTTAATCGTGAGACGGGACAGACCTTTGTGTTGGTGACACACAACGCCGTCATTGCACAGATGGCCGATCGGGTGGTGCGCGTGGGCAATGGCGAAGTTCACCGTGTCGAGCGGAACGCGCATCCGCTCGAGCCTCGGCAGTTGAGTTGGTAAAGATCATGGGACGCGGATTACACGGATAAACACTGATTTTTGAAGTGATCCGTGCGCATCCGTGTCCAGAAAAATATGCTCAAGACCCTTCAACGCAAGACGCGCAACGATTTAAGGTTCAACTGGAAGCAGTTCATCGCCGTGTGGTGTGTGGTGGTGTTGGGGACCGGCTTCTATGGCGCCATGTATCCGGCGGGCGTCAACATCCTTAACACCGTCAACAACGGTTACGAGCAGTTGGCGTACATGGACTATCACATCCAGCTCGCGCCATCGTCCACACGCGCCGCCGCGGTCGTGCGCGCCGTGCCGGGCGTCAGCGCCGTTGAGGCGAGGTTGATCGTCGAGAGCGGCGTGCAGCTGGATTCCGATCAAGACTATTTGACGAGTCTGCGCCTGATTTCATTGCCGACCGATCGGGAGTTGGAGGTCAACCGTTTGGATCTCACCAGCGGGCATGCGCCGCAACGTCCCGAGGATCTCTTGTTGCTCAAACGCTTCGCCGATTATCATCAGATCGATCCGGGCGACGTGCTGAAAGTGTGGATCAACGGCGAAGAACATCGCCTGCGTGTCGCCGGATTGGTCTTCAGTCCTGAATATCTGGTTGCGGGGCGCGGGCCGGAATCGCCGTTTCCCACCATGTCTTCCTTTGGCGTGGCGTGGTTGAAGTATCCGCAGCTGTCTCGTTGGAGCGGTGCACATGGGGCGATCAACGATCTCGCCGTGAAACTCGAGCGGGGTGTGTTGCCCGACGAAGAATTGCGCGCCGCGCTCGATCGCGCGTTGGCGCATTACGCGGGTGTTGTGATCCGATCGCGCACGCAGACCGCTAGCGGCGGCGTGGTGCAGGCCAACATTGACGGCAATTTTCCAGTGATGACGGCGTTCTCCGGCCTGTTTTTGATCGGCACGATCCTGGTCACGGCGATCTTGTTGGGACGGCAGGTCGAGGCTGAACGACAGCGCATCGGCACACTGCGGGCGTTGGGCGTGACACGCCGCGAGTTGGTGCTGCACTATCTGAGTTTCGGTTTACTCATTGGCGTAACAGGCGGGGCGGTCGGCACCCTCGTCGGTTATTTCAATTCGTTTGTGACGATGATGCCTTTCATCGCGACGATCGCGGGCGGCTATTTGCCCGGCTTTGTGAATTCGCCGCAAGTACCGTTCATGCTATTGGGCTACGGCGTGATTGTCTTAAGCACGACGTTGGCCGGCGTCTATCCGGCGTGGAAAGAATCGGGCACACCGCCGGGTATTGCCCTGCGCCCGCCTACACCCAAAACTCCCAGCGGGCTGAGTCGCATCCCGTTAGGCCGTTTGCCGTTGACGCTGCGTCAGACCGTGCGTAACTTGCTGCGCGTACCGGGTCGATCGTTGGGCACGGCGCTGGGTGTGATGGTCGGTGCGATGATGGTCTTCTCGTCGGTGGTGCTGCTCGATACGACCATTCGCAACTTTGACACCTACTATGCGGTGGGCCAGTTCGATCTGCGGGCCACCTCCGGCAACTTACGTTTGATCGACGATCTGCAAGGCGAGGTCAGACAGATACATGGCGTGAAAGAGGTGCAGGGCGCGCTGGCCGGCGTCGTCACTATTCCACGGTCGAACGACGATGACTTCAGCACGCTGGCCATCGTCGTCGATGAGGCGCGGCCTTTTGTGAACCTGACGACGCTGCAAGGCGCTCAGGCTTACTCGCAAGGTAACGGGGTGTGGGTGGGTCATAACTTGCAGCGGGTCTTGGGTGTTAGCGTTGGTGACACGATCACGATCAAAGCCTTTGACGAAGAGAAACGTGCCAAGGTGTTGGGCGTCGTGTGGTACACGCTGGGCAGCCCGCTGTTCATTCCACGCACGTTGATGGAGGACTGGCTGCCGGGCAGTCAGCTGGTCGTGAATACGGCGCTGGTGCGGACGGAGCCGGAACAGATCAATCGCGTGCGCGACAAACTGGCCGAAATACCGGGCATGGTGGCGGTGGAAAACTACGAGGCGTTCGTCGCCGATCTGCGGAACTATGTGCAGTATTGGATCTCGATGAGCGTCATGTTTGGCGCGTTTGGTTTTCTGCTGACCCTGGCGGTGATCCTCAACACGGTCAGCGCCACGCTGCACGAGCAACGCAGCGAACTGGCAATTCTGCGCTCGCTAGGCATCAGCCGCCGCGAGATGGCCACCGTGGTGTTGCTGGAACTGATGATCATGGCCGTCCTCGGCATGGTGATCGGCGTGCCGCTGGGGGCGAAGATCGGCGCTATGATGGTGCACTACTACGACAACGATTTCTATGGAATGCTGGAACAGTTACAACCGCTCTCGGCCATCGTCGGCATTGGCGGGATGTTGATCATGGTGGTGCTGGCCGCCATCCCCGGATTGCGCGGCGTGCAGCAGATGGACCTGGGACAGGTCAGCAAGTCGCAGTCGATTTGAGACGAATTAGCTATCACTTCAATTGAGAATTGACGTTACGATTATGACGACATTCTGTAGGCAATGACCGAATTCTGTTTGGCTGTTGAAGTCGTAACTTTTTACCCAGTCCTGCCCCGCGGTAGTACGCGACACATTGTCGAATACGTTACTCCCAATCATGAGCCTCAGCCTATCAGACAACCGTCCCGCATCGGGATTTCACCGTTTGCGGGATAGTTGATCGATCAAGAAGGTAAATTAGTGAAAGCTGTTCAAGAAATCGTTGAAGCTATCAGCAATCAGATATACATTTTTATAATTTGGAGTTTCGCCTTCCTCTGTTTCTTCCTCATGATCCCAAAAGTATATTTTCCCTTGGTCTTCTCCACTGCTTGCTATACAAACCAAGTTCCCGCCGGGATCTCGCGCAATCGGGAAGAAATTCGGAGGTATGCGATCATGATATATTTTCCAAAAAACCTCTATATCACTAAAGTCTTGCGCATTGATGCCTAGAAACCGATCGACAGTGGCTTCTTGGACAGAGTTGGTTGTCAAAGACTTTATCCGGTAGGAAACAGGTTGTTGGGGACTACCTCCGTTGTAAAGAAGGAGAAAAGAGCGATAGGATGACGGAATTGGTCGCCCTATTCGCTGTTCAGCGGCAGCAATATCTGCTTCGCTCAAAGGACTACCTGGATCAAGTATCTTAGCACTCATGCGTATTCCTTTCATTCCTATTTTGTATTTAGGGTACCGAGTCGGGCGATAGCCCAACAGCCACCGGAATGCTTAACCACAGCGTGTAAATCCGATGGTACTAAGAGCATAGTGGTGCGATCCTCATGATGATGCCATGTGTGACTGGGATGTCGCTGGTTTCTGTCATAGCCGGCTTTAACATTGGCATTCCCAAAATCACCGTCTGGTTCGCCGTACAGGTAATTGCCGTTCATCTTTATTTTTACAATCGCTTTTGCATATGGCGAAAAATCCGGGAATCCCAGTTGAGTAAAAGTAAGTTTGTACTTCTTAGCTAGATTTGGATCTTTAAACTCAAAGCTCCTTCCTGCATATTTAGCAGCATTAATAGGCATTTCTGTTATGCATAGCTCTTCCAGGGTTTTTGGCCTCTTGCCTCTTGCCAAAGCGCGCTGAATGGTGTAATTGTAATCCCAGGTCTTGCCACCATCAACTACTGTAATGGACTTGAAGATAGGATGCTTGCTTTGAGTCTCTTTGGCAATCTGTCCGGCTTCTTCTTGCGATATGCCGCCATCAACCGCCAGACTTTCCTCTTTGGCGTAAAGGGTCTTTAATCCCGCCTGTACATCAGGATCGTTCTCATCTGCATCACCTGTCTGACCTTTGACGCCCAGGCCAATCTTTTGTGCATAGATCTTGGCCTTATCCACTACCCAATCCAGCGCCTTGCTAATGATATCTTTGCCCTTGTTAATGATCGCTCCGACTCTTTGTGGGAGGTCCTTTAATCCTACCAGCCCAGCGATAAACGTAACCGTGAGTTGAAGGGCCTGTTTCAATCCACTGCCTACCTTCTCAGCGACGCTGCCAACCTGCCCATCTGCTACGGCAACCACAGCCTCCATCATCGTATTCAGCAAGTTGCCGATTCTCTGAGCATTGCTCACAAATGTCGACAGGAATCTGTAAATAGTTTGGCCTGCCTGGATAATTGTTCCTAAAGGCCCGCTCAATGTTTTTACCAGCAGATCGATGCCCGCCTTCACAGCCTGAACAATAATCAGGTCTTTGATCCCTTCCATTACCGTTGTCTTTAGCTCACTCACTTGCGTCTGAATGTGAGTCCACAGGCCGCCTATACCCTCTGGTCCGCGGGCAATCTGGAAAAGATCAAAAGATGTTTCTAGGGCCCCTACAGCCTTTGACCCCAGCGCATTTACTGCCTTTTGTCGCAGTGTGGTCCAGGTCAAGCCTACTATTTCCATCGTCAAGTTGAAGACGCCTTGAAGATCCCAGGTTCCCAACCTCGCTGACTTACCTCCAGTAAGCCAGGCGAGAAGTTCTTTGATCACGTTTTGGAAATTGCCGATATAGCCTACAAAATTATTGAAGCCTTGCCCAACCCCGGATGAGAGGTTTGAGACAAAGCCACCAAAATCGCGGCGCAAGGCCTTCAATACTTTATCTGCATTACCGCCCAAGATCTTGATCAGATCGGCCAATCCCTCAAGCCCCAAAAATCTAACCACGGTCTCAAGTGGAAGCCGCTGAATTTTGCCCTTAACCTCCCAGCGATCTTTCTTGCCGATGACGGGCTTGAGTTCAGTCAAGCCATATTTCCCCCGGATCCCTTCCAACTCCGGGCCTGCTTGGGTCTTAACGGCTTCTTCATCAGCATAAGCATCATCTTCCTTGCCACCTTTGACGAAGTGCTTATGCATGACATCGCGCCCTTCTTCCTGGGCCTTGTCGATCTTGGTTAGATCTTTATCTTTGACGATCCCCAGCTTGTGCGCGGCTTTCTTGGCAAACTTCTTTGCCTCTTTCAAGACCCAATCGATCGCTTTGTTAATCGGCTGGCGGACTTTGGTGATGATCTTGCGGATTTCGCCGCTCAAGTCGCCGATGCCCACCAGGTCGGCCAGGAAACTCAACACCAACGGAATGGTGCCTGCCAGCGATTCTTCAATCTTCTTGGCGGCAGCCTCGACTGAACCACTGGCAATGGCCAGGATCGAGTCCAGGATGGCATCGATTAAGGCCATCAAGCGTTTGCCATTGGTCAGGAACCATTTGACGATGTTGACGATCGTTTCGATGGCTTTGATAAAACCTCCGGCCGGGCCGGCCAGCACTGCGGCCAACAGGCGCATCCCTGCCTTGACGATCTTGCTGCTGACCATGTCTTTGATCGCCTCAAAGACCATCGTCTTGAGGTCGCCAATCTTGTCTTTAATGAATTCCCAGAGGCCGCTTAGACCTTCGGTCTTGAGCACTTGAAAGATCTGGAACCCCTTTTCCAGATAATTCACCGCCTTTTCGCCCAGGATATTGACGGCCCGCTCACGAATGTTTTGCCAGGTAAGCCCCAGGGTTTGCAAGACCAGGCTAAAGATGCCTTTGAGATCCAGGTTTTCCGGTAATTGCAGCCCGGAGCTGCCTATGGTATTAGTCAACCAGGCCATCAATCCTTTGCCCAGATGGGTGCCGATGTTGGCGACAAAATTGTGCAGGCCCTGTTTGACACCCTTGATGAGATTCTTTAGGAAGTTGATGGGGTTTAAGATGATCTTGGGCACCGCCGCGGCCGCCTTGGCCAGAATCTTCAGCAGCATGGCGGCCAGGCTCACGATGGTGAGGATGACGTTCTTGATAAAGTTAATGGCCTTGGCGATCAGACCGGCATTCGCCGCCTTCAGCTCCTCGATGCGCGCGTCGATCTCCTTGAGATTATCCTGATACTTTTGCGCCAGATCATCGATGAGCTCGGTCTGCTTGTCGCTGAGGCTTTGTTCCAATTCGTCAAACTTGCCCTGCATCTCCTGCGCGGCTTCCGCTCCGATTTGCTGGAGGTCCTCCGGCAGCTGGGCTACGTAAGCTTGAATTTCCTGCCGGCCTTGGGCGATGCGCGCCTTGGCCTCGTTGAGCCGAGCTGCCACATGCGCGGCTATGCCGTCCAGTACACCGTCCATGACTTGGATATAGAGTTTCCGCCCCTCTTCGTAGAAGACATTGACTTCGGACGGCATGCCTGCGAGCTTGTCTTTGAGCCATTTCGCCCAACCAAACAGCCCGCTGTACCGTTTCTTCTTGTAGGCCTTCATGCGTTGATCGACGTAGTCTTCAAATCGCTTGCGGGCCTTTTCTGCACCGGCATCAAACATCTCGCTGACGCTGGTGTCCAGGCTCTCTAGAATGACCTCCACGTCCTGCTTGGTTTTCTCATAAATCGGCGCGATGGCATTGGCCACCGTCGCGCGCGCGTCTTCGTCGGAAGATTTGGTCTCACCCTGTAAGCCGGTGACCTGATTGAGCACGCTGTCGCGTTCACCGTGCATCGCATCGAGCTGAGTCGCGGCGCTGGTCTGAGCTTGATTTTGCGCTCCGGCAACAATCTGCGTCTCCTGTTTCCGATAAGCCTGCGGTGATTCCAGCGCCGACGTTTGAGCCTGCCGTTTGGCGATCAAGGCGGCTTCGAATTCAGGCTCATTTGATTCAGCGAGCTGCTCCTCGGTCACGTCGGCTGCCGCCATTTGTTGATCGAGGCTTTGGCTGCCCTGCTGCAACGGCGCTTCGACTTCACTCTGCCCTTTGGGCTTGGGCGCGGCCTTCTCGGCGCCTACAGCCGTCGGCGGCGGGCCGACCTGTGGTTCTTTCAGCGGGTTTACACGCTTAGGTTCAATGCCGCTCGGATCGGGTTCTTTTTGAGCATTTTCCTCAAGCGGTCCCGTGGCCTGCTTTTTACCATCCGCAACTTCAGTTTTGGCGCTTTCCTTAACGGATTTCAACTTGTTGCTGCCCTTAAACTCGTCAGCTTCCTTAAGGGTCTTAGGTGCGATGTCTTGGATGCGCGCCAGCAGCGCCGCCTTGAAGGCCGCGGCATTGAATTCGCCCGGCTTTTGTTGCTCCAGCTGCTGCACATGCTGATCCTGTGCTTTGCTGGTTACCTCATTAGCAGGTGGCACCGCGGCCGCCTGCGCATGAGCAGACTCAACCTTTGCGGGCGCGTGAGTCTTTTCTTGGGCCGTAACCTGCTTAACTTGACCCGTCACGGCCTGAAAAGCAGTATCTTCTTGTGGTGAGCTTGGCGCTTTGTCACTGGCTCCCGGTGTACCCGATGTGGTCGCCTCTTTTGGCGTAAAGGCCTGCGTCGCAGGCCCGCTGGGCGCTGGCGATGGTGTTGCTTCAGCTGTTGCGCCTGGCGTCCGGGCGGTGGGCACGGCCTGCTCGGTTTCCTCTTGTGAAGCGAGATGGGTTGCTTCTTTGTTGTCTGTTTGCGGGGAATCCTCTGCGATTGCGTCCGGCTGTGCCGGTTCAGGTGCTGGCGTTTCAGTTTTCAGTGAGTCAGGTTGCTCTTCGTCTTCTGGACTGCGGCGCAGCTGATTAGCGTGACCTTGCTGTACCACGTGGGTCAGCTCGTGCGCCAGCAGACGTTTGCCGCTGTCTGAGTTGAGATTGGTCTGACCTTCACCCAAATAAATATCCTGTCCCAAAGTGAAGGCCCGGGCACTCACCGCGCGGTTTAGCTCTCCGGCTTCATGATCATCATGTACTCGGACACCACTGAAATCGACCTGAAAGCGCGGCTCCATGAAGGTCCGAATCTCGTCGGGTAGGGGCCTGCCGCGATCTCGTGTGGCACCCAGGCGCTTTTCAAAGTCAACGCCCGTTTCAAAACTCTCGGCGGCCGATATACGTTTGGGCTGAATTTGCGTATCGTCTTCAACCAGGCGCTGGACCAGCTCCGTCGTCTGCGTCTCTTCCTCTTCGTCTTCGGCTTCAGCGGTGTTGTCTTCTTTGCGTTGGGTTGTTGCGCGGTGCACCAGGGGGGTGATAAGTGGAGCCGCTGGCTTCGCTGGAAGATCCATCTTCCCGGATGCCAGTTGTCCGTGCGAACGATCCGTGCTGGGAGCATCTGTCTCAACCGCCCCCGTCAAATTTTGGATAGGCAGGCGCGTGATCTGCTCAGCCACTTGATCCGCTTCTTCTTCAAAAGCGTCATGCGCCGCTCCCACGGTTAATTTGGGTTGCAGCACCGGCGGGCGACTGCTGTGTGTGGGTATGTGGGTAAAAAGTTTTCCGCTAAATGGTATGGGAGTCGGTGAAGAAAACGGAGAAGCGCTGAGATGTTGCGTCGATGAAGTACGGCGTTGCAGGAGTGCGCTGGGTTCACGTTGTAGAATACTGCTGATTGACGAGGCCCCCAAATCACTTGTTTCAGCGCCTCG
>JAUQXC010000373.1 GCA_030834825.1 Thermoflexales bacterium | reverse complement strand
TGGGTTTATCACCGATGACAACGATCATCCGGTGCCCGTCTTACGACCGCGGATTCATGCCCAAGTCCTGCGCAAGCGCGAGCCTGAAAGCTGGACGGCCTGGGCCGATGTCTTGGAGCATCACTGGGAGATCCGGTTGCAGGAGCGTGCACGCATCGACCACCTGGATGGCGTGGATGCACTTGACCGCCACCCCTGCTTCGATCGGTTCATTAGCGATCATCAACCGGTGATGATCGCCAAGCTCATCTCGAATTCTGCCCGGCGGGATGAAGATACCAAGCCGTTGGATAAACTGATAACGGCCATGCTGGATGTGCTGGCCCCCGGAAAAACCCAATCCTGGTATGGCGTTTTGCCTGAAGTCACCAGGGCAGAATCGCAAGCCTTGCAACGTAGCGTCTTAGCGCAGACGACCGAGAAGCTCTATGAAGCCCTGCGCGACTTTGTGCTTCATCCGCCGCTGGTCCAAGCCGGCCAGCTAGATCCTCTCCTCAAGGCGACTCTGGACACGCCGGCCGATCAGACTAAGGTTGTCGCACAATGGTTGGAGGCGGCTCTGCTTGAGTTCCCGACCGATAACGAAGTGCCGCGCCAGGCGTGGCAACCGTATTTTGAGGCTGAGGGCTGGACGACAGAAGGGCCGACTCATCAGTGGCCATAGTCGGGTGACGGAGCCATCCGATCAAATCAGCTGGCGAGGCGTTCGCGCAAGTGATCCGTCAATGGATGATTTAGTCCTTGGGCGAGTGCGAACGCCTCGTGCCACAAGGCGCGGCTTTGAGGCTCATCATTTAATCGTGTCAGAATACTCGCGAGATGGTCGAGCACATAGATCATCCCCCAGCGGTCCTGTAACGCTCGGCATAAGCTGAGGCTTTGTTGGCCTTCTTGCAAGGCATTCTGCAAATCTCCCCGATCGAAGTCGATCTTGCTGAGTCGGAAAAGATCGATCGCTTGTGATTTGCGCAGCCCCATCTGCCTGGTCAGCGTGAGACTCTTCTCAGTTTCAAGCCGTGCATTTTCAAGTTTGCCTTGCAGCCGGTATGTTTCGGCTAACACATCCAGCGTCACCGCTAACTCGCCGCTCTCACCGGTTGCATTGCATAAATCAACTGCACGAGAGCAATACTGTTCGGCGGCAAGATAATCTGCTTCTCCGTGCATGGCGATGTTGGCCAAAAGGCGCAATATTTCGACACACTTGCGTGGATTCCGTTGGGCCTCTTGAATCGTTAGAGCCTGTTTTGCCAGATCATGAGCCTGGGTATAGTCACCGTGGTCATAATATAGCCAGGCTTGCATGAATAAGGTGTTAGCAATACCCTGATCGTCTTTGAGCTGCTCATAAACGGCAAATGCTTTGTCGAGCAAGTCTGCAGCTTGCGCGTGGTCAGAGGTATCGAGCGCGACACGGGCCAGGTCGTATTGGATATTTGCAATCTCGCGCCAATCGGACAGGAGAGTGCGTAATTGTAGACTCCGCTCTAGGTGCTCTGTGGCCTCAACGTAATCGCTCTGCTCAATACAGGCTTCGCCCCACTGTCGCAAGTATTTTGCCAGCGCCCGGTCATCGTCATGCGCTCCAGCTGCATCACACGCCCAGGCATATCCCTTCCGCGCATCCGACCAATGGCCGCGCGCCGACCACATCTCACTCAACGCCTCGGCATAGTCCATGACGAGTTGGGCCTGCCAATTGCGCTGGGCGATTTCCAGGCACGTCATCACGTTAATGCGCTCGTCTTCCAATACGGCGTAATCGTGTTGATGCTCCTGCGCGTAATCGCGATAGTAGTTGAGCAAACGAATCTGAATAGCCCCGCCTTGACTGGATTGGGCCAGTTTTTCCGCAGCGTACTGGCGCAGCAAACTATGCATGTCATAGCGGCCGGCGGCACTGACCCGCAGCAGCGATTTGTCGACTAGCGTGAACAGCAGCGACAGCGGCGCCCCCGTGACCTTCTCGGCGGCCCCGCGCCGGAACCCGCCTGGAAATGTGGCCAGCTTCATGAGGACCTGCTGCTCCTCCGGCGCGAGCAGACTCCACGAATACTCGAAGACCGCGCGGGCGCTGCGATGCCGATCGGGCACATCCTGCAACTGCACCGAGAGCAGATCGAGGTTGTGCTCGATCTGCTGCGCGATCTCCTGGCACGACATCACCCTCACCCATGAAGCGGCCAACTCCAAACCGAGCGGCAGGCCTTCGACCAATTGACAAATGCGAATCACGTGCGGCTGTTCGTCGGCCAGGGAGAAACGGGCGCGCATGCGCCGCGCCGTTTGCAGGAAGAGCTGCACGGCACTGTAACTCTCTACGGCTTCCACGGCTTCATGCGGATAGTCCAGGCCCTGGATCTCGTACAACCACTCCCACTGTAAATGCAGGCGTTCGCGCGAAGTCACCATGAGCTTGACGTCGGGCGCCGTGGAGAGTATTTCGCCAATCAGCTCAGCGCCATCCAGCAAATGTTCCAGATTATCGAGGATGAGCAAAACCTGTTTGTCGCGCAGATAATCGATCAACTGCACGCGCGGATCTTTTTGATCTTGCACGGCCGATGAGAGGGCCAGCAAAATCGCCGGGGCCAGCGCTTCCGTCGCAGCGATCGCTTCGAAAGGAACGAAAAAAGTACCATCGGCGAACTGCTCGAGGGCTTGTGCCGCGGTGTGCAGCGCCAGGCGGGTCTTGCCGACGCCGCCCGGTCCCACGATCGTGAGCAATCGGCAGCCGGGGTCATTCACCAACCGATTGGTGATCTCAGCCAGCTCGATTTCGCGTCCGATGAGGGGTGTTGCCTGAGCGGGCAGGTTGTGCCGCGGCGCGCTCAGCGTCTCGGTGAGCGGGGCCTGGGCCACCGGGCGCGTCGTCAGCAACTGCTGATAGAGCGCCTGTGTCTCGTCTGACGGCTCCACGCCGAATTCCCGCTGCAAGGCCTCGACACAGCGTTGATAGGCTTCCTTCACTTTCGCCTTGTGGCCCGCTCGGGCATGAGCCGTCATCAAAGCGCGATAGGCTGGTTCCGGCGCTGTGCCAAATTTGATCCAGTGCCCGGCCCATTCGATGACATCCGGCCAGTGCTTCTCGCGGCCCAGCCGATCGATCAGCGCCTCGATCTTGCTCTCAAAAGCGGACTGCAAGCGTTCGCGCTCGATGGTGATCCAGTCGTCGTAGAAGCCGGGCAGCAATTCGCCTTGATAAGCAGCGACTTGTTCTTCCAGGGTGCGCGGGGCCGGGCCGGCATTGATCTTACCGCCCAACAGGATCGCGTCGATCCAGCAACCCGGATCAGGATTGAAGGCCAGGGTGAGATCATCGGCGGAAAAATAATCCTGAGCGGCTGGTTCGCCAACGGCTTTGCGAATGCGCCACAACGCATGCCGGAGGTTGCTGCGCGCATTCGATTCGTTAGCCTCAGGCCAGATGAGGCCCGCCAGCATTTCGCGACGAAAGGCTGTGCCGGGGTGGAGGGTCAAATAGGCAAAAAGAGTCTGCGCCGGACGTGATGGAATCTCGATCAGCTGATCGTTTAGCTGGATATTGAATTGTCCCAGCAGCTTAACCACCAACATACGGCCCCCCAGCCTTTGTGGAAATGGCAGTTTGAGCTTGTCAGTAATGAGGGAACGGTCTCAGTATAACAGGGCTAAAGATTCAACACAACACCTTGATAGCAAATGAGGTGGATTTCAACTTGAGAGCGAAATTGCTCCGTACCCGAGTCTGCGCAGGCAGCTGGTCGGCTTTGCCCTCCCGGCGCGAATTGCCCATCTCCTCAGCCCAGCGGGCTGAGGTGGGCTGCTTGGCGCATTCGCCGGGTACGGCTGTCCGGCTGGACGCAATGAGCAAATTCATGAGCAAAAATAATTTTTAGCTTGCTCTTCTAATTGTCAGGGTGGTATAATTTTTAACGTGTAATCATTCACGAATTCGGGCACGGGTTTAGCCAACTCAGTGTCCGTTGTGTGCATAGCGCCCACGCCCTATCCATGCTCCACAAGAGCGTGGGGGTGCACTGGGCGGGGCGCACACAACTACCAGCAAGCGACTAATTCACCACACAATTGAAGCACAGGGGAGGATAAATGAACGGGTCTCCACGGACGCCGATCCGCCGAGCGTTGCTGCTGATATGCGCCTTGACGGTCATGACTGCGTGGGCGTTGATCATGGCCGTGCCGGTCTTTGCGCAGGAGGGCACGACGCCCAAGCCAAGCGCGCTTGACCCGGCCGGTCCCAACAGTGTGGTCATTGCCGATCTATTCAATATCGTCTTGATCATCGCCACCGTGGTCTTTGTAGTGGTGGAGGGTCTGATTCTCTTCTCGGCCTTCCGCTTCCGCCGCCGGGCGAAGGATGCTTCGGAACCGGCTCAAGTCCACGGCAACACCAAGGCCGAGATCGCCTGGACGATCCTGCCCGCCATGATCGTGGTGACTTTGTTTGTCCTGGCCCTGCAAGGCCAGCAAGCGTTGGATGCCAAACCAGCGCAGGCCGCCGAGCAGATGACGATTAAAGTGATCGGCCATCAGTTCTGGTGGGAATATCAGTATCCCGACCTGGGCATTACCACGGCCACTGACCTCGTCATCCCTACGGGCAGAGTCGTCAACCTGGAATTATCTTCGGTCGATGTCATCCATAGTTTCTGGATCCCGCAATTAAACGGCAAGACCGATGCCTTCCCGAATCACGTTAATTACACCTGGATTCAAGCGAACACGCCCGGTATCTACCATGGCCAGTGTGCTGAACTGTGCGGCGCATCGCACGCCAATATGCGCGCCGTGGTCGTGGCGAAGACGCCGGCAGAATTCGATCAGTGGGTGAAGGAACAACAAGCGCCGCCCGTGGCGCCGACCGAGGCTCTAGCGCAGCAAGGACAGCTGATCTTCTCGACGGGCGCGTGCATCGGCTGCCATACGATCAACGGGACAGCCGCAACGGGCAAAACCGGTCCTGATCTGACCCATGTGGGCAGCCGCACCACGCTGGCGGGTGGCCTGTTGACCAACACCGCGGGTAATCAGCGGCGTTGGCTGGCGGACCCGCCCGCCGTGAAACCCGGCTCGATCATGCCGCAGTTGAATTTGACCAGGACTGAGATTGAGGCGCTGACGGCGTATCTCCAGTCGTTAAAGTGAATTGGAAGTTGGAGATTGGAAGTTAGAGATTAGAGGTTGGAGTGTGATCTCGCAACGGCGGTTCTACACTCTAACCTCCAACTTCCAACACCTAACCTCCAGGAACAGAAAGGATCATCGGATATGGCAACTGCCGCGATTCCTCGCACTACGGTTAAACCGCGTTCAGGCATCCTGGAGTGGCTGACGACGGTCGATCACAAAAAGATCGGCCTGTTGTACATCGTCACGTCATTCTTGTTTTTCCTGGCGGGCGGCATCATGGCGCTGTTCATCCGGCTGGAACTGGCGCTGCCCGGCGCGCAGGTGGTTTCCGCGCAGACGTACAACATGCTGTTCACCATGCATGGCACGACGATGATCTTTCTCTTCATTGTGCCGATTTTTGCCGGCTTTGGCAACTACTTGATTCCATTGATGATTGGCGCGCGCGATATGGCCTTTCCCCGTCTCAATGCCTTCAGTTACTGGCTGTCGTTGGGCGGCGGCATCATCATGTACAGCAGCATGTTGGTCATCGGGCCAGAGGCAGGCTGGACCGGCTACAGTCCGCTGGCGAACAGCATCTTCTCCAAATCGCCGGGGACCGACCTCTGGATCATGGGCCTGGTGCTGATCGGTACGGCGTCGTTGATGGGCGCCATCAATTTCATCGTGACCATCCTGAACATGCGCACGCCCGGCATGACCATGACCCGCCTGCCGCTGTTTGGGTGGGCCACCCTCACGACCTCCGTCATGGTTCTGGCGGCCACCCCGGTGTTGGCAGGCGCGCTGTTGATGCTGTTCTTCGATCGGAATTTCGGCACTTCATTCTTCAGCGGCCCGGGCAGCGACTCGGCCATGTATCAGCACATGTTTTGGTTTTACTCGCATCCGGCGGTCTACATCATGGTCTTGCCCGCGATGGGCATCGTGTCGGAAGTGCTGCCCGTCTTTTCGCGCAAGCCGATCTTCGGCTACAAGGCCATTGCCTATTCCACTGCTGCGATCGCGCTCTTCGGCTTTCTGGTGTGGGCGCACCACATGTTCACCACCGGTTTGGCGCCGATCTTGAAGGTCTTCTTCATGGCTGCGACGATGGCCATTGCCGTGCCGACCGGCGTGAAGATTTTCAATTGGATTGCGACGATGTGGGGCGGGCGTCTGCGCCTTGACTCGGCGCTGCTCAATGTGTTTGGCTTCTTGTCGATGTTTGTGATTGGCGGGATCAGCGGCGTGTTTAATGCCGTCGTCCCCATCGACTATCAAGTGCAGGACACCTACTTTGTCGTAGCCCACTTGCACTACGTGTTGTTCGGCGGCAGCGTCTTCGGCATCTTCGCCGGGATGTACTACTGGATTCCCAAGTTCAGCGGGTTTATGCTGAATGAGCCGCTGGGCAAGATTCAATTCTGGCTCATGCTGTTGGGCTTCAACTTGACGTTCTTCCCCATGCACATTCTGGGTCTGGAAGGCATGCCGCGCCGTATTTACGATTACGCGGGCGAGCGCGGTTGGGCGCCGTTGAACGGCCTGGCCACCGTCGGATCGTGGCTCATCGCGCTGGCCGTGTTGATCTTCATCATCAACCTTTTCGTTAGCAAACGCAAGAACGTGGCCGCGGGCGATGATCCGTGGGAGGGCAACACGCTGGAATGGTCGGTGGCATCGCCGCCGCCGTCGTACAACTTCGATCAGGTGCTGCCGGTGTACAGCGAGCGCCCCGTACGCGATGAGCGCGTGAAGCGGCAGATGGAAGCGCAGAGTAAAACGTGATGCATGCTGCGTAACTTGGCATTGTCAGATTACACCGTCAGTGCGAGGAGCGTTGTGTGTGCGACGACACATGCGCCTGCGCGCAGTGCAGGTGAGCAATCTCGTAGTAGTCGAGGCCGAGATTGCGTCGCACGCCCTGTCCGCGAAGCGGGGGCGCGCTGGGCGAAGAAGCTCGCAACACTTGCACCCACTGCGTGAAGTGCGGTGTGACGTATCACCGCCAAATTTAACGTTGTCGAGGTAATGCGTAAAGAGTAATGGACATGCTGGACTACTTTGTTCCATCGACACGGTTTCAAAAGCTAACGTTGTTTACGGCGATCGTGACGTATGTCCTGGTCGTGCTGGGCGGCGTCGTGCGCGTGACCGGCTCCGGCCTGGGTTGTCTCGATTGGCCGTTCTGCACCCAGCCGCTGACCGACGATCACCTCAAGCCGGCGCTGGAGATGAGTCATCGGTTTGTCGCGGCGTTCGTTACGGTGCTGATCGTGTTGGTCGCCGGCGCTGCCTGGCGCGGCTATCGTCAGAATAAATGGATCTTCCGCCCGGCCCTGGTGGGTCTGGGTGTGATCTTCTTCCAGATCATCCTGGGCGCGATCACGGTGCTGTTGAAGAATCATCCGCTGACGGTTATCGCGCACTTCGGCGCGGCACTGACAATGTTGGCCTGCGCCACCTTCGTGGCGACGGGGGCGCGCTTGCCTCAGGCTGGGGCGGGCAACGCACGGACTCCGTTGCGCAAGTGGGCGTGGCTGAGCGTAGTGTTTATCGTTGGCTTGTTGTTTTTCGGTGCGTTGGTGACAGGGACGAGCTCGGCGCTGGGCTGTTTGACCGATTGGCCGTTGTGCCGTGGCGAATTGATCCCTAACACAACTGAGCTCAGCACCTACATTAATTGGTTCCATCGTTTCTTTGCGTTGCTCACGGGTCTGGTGCTGGCCTACACCACGCTGGTAGCATGGCGCAGTAAAGATCGGCAACACGCGGCATGGATCGCGGCGGCCTTGATGTTGAGCTGCTTTGTCATGCAAGCGGCGATTGGCGGGGCGATGGTGGTGTCCCGCATTCACCTGGTATGGCGCGGTTTTCACCTGGCGATGGCGGCCGCGACGTGGACGGCGGCGATCGTCTTGTTGGTGCTGGCAGTGCGATCGAGTCAAGCGCAATCGGCGGATGCACACCCATCCGCTCGGGCGAGCTCAAGCCGATCGGCCGGGGAGGCGCCCGCCGTGAGTGAAGAACGCCCGACGCGCAAACAGCTCATCGGGGCGTATGTCAAACTCAGCAAGCCGTGGATCATTGTGCTGTTGTTGATCACGACGTTCGCGGCGATGTTGATCGCGCAGAAGGGTTTGCCGCCGCTGCCGCTGGTGTTCTTCACGCTGTTGGGCGGGGCGCTGTCAGCCGGCGGGGCCAGCGCGATCAATTCGTATATCGATCGGGATATCGACGGCTTCATGAGCCGCACCAAGAACCGGCCGGTGGTGACCCAACGCATCGCCGCCGATAATGCGCTGGCCTATGGCATCGCGGCGGGTGTGGCGGCCTTCGTCATTCTGGCCCTGGCGGCGAATTTGCTGGCAGCCGTGTTGTCGCTGATCGGGTTGCTCTACTACGTGTTTGTCTACACCGGCTATCTGAAGCGCTCGACGCCGCACAATATCGTTATCGGCGGCGTGGCCGGCGCGATTCCACCGCTGGTGGGTTATGCCGCCGTGACGGGCACGGTCGATGTGCTGGCGCTGTTCCTGTTTCTGGTGATCTTCTACTGGACGCCGCCGCATACGTGGGCGCTGGGCTTGTTAATTCGCACGGATTACGAACGAGTGAACATTCCCATGCTGCCGGTGGTGGCGGGCGAGACGGAGACGCGCAAGCAGATTTTGCTGTACACCGTGCAAATGATCGCCGTGACGCTGCTGTTGTTTGCCTTTCAGCTGATGGGCTGGATCTACTTTGTGGCGGCCGTGCTGCTCAACGCAATGTTCCTAGCGCGGGCGCTGAAGTTGTGGCGGCTGCCCGAGACCGACAAAGCCCTGGCGAAACGACTGTACAAGTTCTCGCAGTCGTATCTGGCGTTGTTGTTCCTGGCCATGGTTCTGGATAAAATCATTTTACCCTGAGGTCCGGTGATGGTGATGACTGATGAACAAAGCAAACGTAATCAGCGCCTGGCGTTCGTGCTGGTCGGCATCTTTGTGGTGCTGCTGATCGGATCGACAGTGTTATTAATGATGTCGCTGCAGGGGCGGTAATCTTTGCGAGGAAGGAATG
Source organism: Thermoflexales bacterium (assembly GCA_030834825.1). GTDB lineage: Bacteria > Chloroflexota > Anaerolineae > Fen-1058 > Fen-1058 > Fen-1058. The sequence continues at coordinate 5,770 of JAUQXC010000373.1, read as the reverse complement.
CTATGAAGAACCGGACTCATGGTGTGCGGCGGTACAGTACCCTGATGGGAGCGGCCTTTGTTCCTCTAGCGGTGCAGGAGCCGGTGAACGAGGGCAACATCGCCTTGATTGTGTTCATCGTCGCGGTGGGGTTGACGCTGCTGCTGGCGGGCGGCCTGGCGGTGATGATGTGGTTGTTAAGCTTGCGCTCGCCGCACGCCAACATCGGCGCAGAACCGAAGGTGACACAGAAACGCGAAGTATTGCCGGAGGGCGTACACTTGCCCGCGCCCAGCCTTCAGCCGCTGATCCTGGCGATCGGGATGACGATCACCGTTTTCGGCATGGTGTTTCGCGGCCTGGCCATTTCACTGGCGGAAGGCTTCAGCCTGCCGGTCATCATGCTGCTGGGGTTAGTCGTGACCTTGGCCGGTTTCATCGGCTGGATCCGTGAAGGGCGCAAGGAAGCACAGCCGCATTAAACAGAATTGATCCGTGCAGCGGGGGAGTCAAAGGAACGAGAGATGACACAAACGCGCAAGCAAGTGTGGGTGGAAATTTTTGCCGTGAGCGTGACCTTGGTCATGGGCGGCGTGCTGTTATATCTGCTGCTGCCGTTCATCACTGCGCCCGATCAGCAGGTGGTGCCGCCTCCGCCGCAGATGGATATCGCACAGACGTTGTGGACGTTGTTCATCGCAGCCACCGCGATCGGCGCGCCGCTGACGGCGGGCATTGTGCTGATGCTGTTCTTCAAGTTTGTTTCCAAGCGGTTACCGGCAACCTCCGCGGCTGCGCCGGTAGTCACGCCGTCCAAAGCCAGGCCCCGGGCGGTTGAACCGTCTCAAGCGATGTCGCCGCGCGAAGCGCTGATGTGGAAGATTGCGGCGACGGTGCTGCTGCTGATCATCGGGGTGGGGGCGTTGGCCGGACTGGTTGCGTTGTTCGTGCAATTCTATCCATAGTGACATCGGCGGGGAGGAGATTCCATGAGTGATTTAGCGGCGACGCAAGGGCATGCCCCGGTTGAGCCTGGTTCATTGCCCGGCGTGGACAATCGCAAGTTTGGCGTGTGGTTGTTCATCGTCAACGAGATCATGTTCTTCGCGGCCTTTATCGGCCTGTTCATTGCATACAAGAACACGCCAGAAATGGCAGACTTTCACGCGGTACTCGAGCAATCGCTGGGCATCATCGGCACCTCGGTGCTGTTATTCAGCAGTTTGATGGTGGTGTTGGGGATCGCTGCCATTCAACGCGGTAGCCAGCGGGGATTGAGGCTGTTCTTGCTGCTGACCATTCTACTGGGTGCGGTCTTCCTGGGCATCCAGGCCACGGAGTTCACGCTGCTGCATGAGCATGGCTTTGCACTAGACACCAGCTCGGCGACCAGCGCGTTCTATGTCATGACCAGTTTCCACGGGTTGCACGTCTTCATCGGCGTGGTGTGGGCCTGTGGCGTGTTATTTGCCGCGTGGCGCAAGTGGTTCACGCCGCAGAAGTACGCGGGCGTGGAACTCTTCGGACTCTACTGGCACTTCGTCGATGTAGTGTGGATCATCCTGTTCATGTTGATCTATTTGATTTAAGTGGGGAGCTGAGACAATGACGGACACTCATGAAGCCAAGGATTTGCAAGCGCCGCATATCAAGTGGCCCAAGTACGTGGCAGTCGCCGTGGTGCTGGCAGTGATGACGGCAGTGGAAATCGCTCTGGCGCTGGGCCACTTCCTGCCGCAGCAATTGACCACCCTCATTTTGATTGGCTTTACCCTGGCTAAGGCCGCGCTGGTGATGCTGTTTTACATGCACTTGAAGTACGATACCAAGTGGTATTCACTGGTGTTGGTCTTTCCTCTGTTCATGGTGGTCATCTTGTTCGGCGTGGTGCTCATCGCGGCGGCCGCGCGAAACATCTTTTAACTCAACCGGTCGTGCTGAACTCGAAGTCCGATTCTTTTCCCAGGGTCGGGCTTCTTTCGTTGCGCGTGATAAAATGATTCTGTGAATCGTCAATTAGCGGGTGCGCTGAGTGGCTTGATGGCGGCTGCGATTTGGGGTGGCATGTACATGGTCAGCGATGCCGTGTTGGATGTGGTGCCGCCTGCGACGTTGGTGCTGCTGCGCTATCTGATCGCGTTGCCGGTGTTGTGGATTGCGGCGCGACTGTCGCGACCAGGCGCCCACACGCGCGGTATCCGACGCGCCGATTGGCCCCGGCTGGCCCTGACGGCTTTCGTGGGCTTCGGTGTTTCGTTGCTGGCACAGTTTGCCGGAACGAAGTTGTCTACAGCGGCGGCCGGTGCAATGATTACCAGCGCCACTCCGGCGTTTATTGTGCTGTTCGCGTGGTGGCTGTTGCACGAGCGTGCCTCGGGGCGGCAGTGGGTGGGTCTGAGTCTCGCGACGGTCGGTGTGCTGATCGTGTCGCTGCTGGGCAGTCCACCTCCCACCCAAACGGCGACGAATCCACTGTGGGGCAACTTGCTGTTGATCGTGGCGGCGGTCTCGTGGGCCGTGTATTCCGTGCTGGTGAAACTCAATTCGCAGAAGTACACCGCCTTGGCCATCACGTTGGCGGTGACGGCGTTGGGCATTCCGATCGTTACACCGGTCGTTGTGCTAGAGCTACAAACTCAGTCCATCGGACTGCTGACGGTGCCCGCTGTGCTGGGTATTTTGTACATCGGCGTTGGCTCTACGGCCATAGCGTTTTTCTTGTGGAACAAGAGCTTTGAACTGCTCACTGCGGCGACGGCGTCACTGTTTTTCTTCGCTCAGCCGGTGGTGGGTTTGCTGCTCAGCGCCGTTTTCCGTGGAGAGCAGCTGGGTTGGTCGTTCTTTGCAGGCGGCGCGTTGATCTTGCTGGGCGCGCTGTTAGGAATGTTAGCGCCGCGGATGGCGGCAAGCGAAGTGGCGAGCAATGATCGTCCGGCGATCAAATCGCCGGACTACAAAGCAGCGCCCGACACATGCGATGCAGTGCAGCGTCAATCGGGCTAAAGGATACCTCTCATGACCAAAGACGAACTCATCAAGCAGATCGAAAGTGAGTGGGCCAATCTGCAGGCGGCGCTGGAGGGGTTGACCGAAGAGCAGATGCACCAGCCCGGTGTCGTCGGCGAATGGACGATCAAGGATGTTTTGGCGCACATCACGGCCTGGCAGACGCGGCTGATCACGACGCTCTTCAAAGCCGAGAAAGGGATCACGCCCGAAACGACTGCCGGCGGCAAGACGGTCGATCAGATGAACGAGAGATTCCATCAGGAACTGAAGGATCGACCATTCGATCAGGTGTGGGACGATCTGGATTCGAGTCACTATCAACTCCTGAATCGCTTGGAAAGCTGGAAAGAGAAGGATCTGTTCGATCCGAAGCGCTTCAAGTGGATGCAGGGCAAGCCGTTTGTCGAATACATCGCGGGCGATTCGTACGAACATTACGAAGAGCACGCGGCGCAGATTCGAGCATGGCGGAAGACAATGACCAATGATCAATGACAAACGCGGGGTGATTGGGATGCAGGCAGAAGTTGGACCGATTGAAAAGGAGTACACAGCGGCGCAAACGGGCGGTGCGATGATGGATGCCTCAGTCTGGGGGCGGTTGAAGTTCACGGGGAAGAACCGCGTGGATTTCTTACATCGCATGTCGACGAATGATTTGCTGCCTTTGCAGGTGGGGCAGGGGGCCGCGACGGTGTTCACGACGCCGATCGCGCGCATCATCGATCGCACCATCGTGTACGTGCGCCAGGACGACGTGCTGATGTTGACCTCGCGCGGGAATCAAGCGCGTGTCAGGCAGTGGTTGCGCAAATATATCTTCTTCAACGACGACGTGCAGATCGCTGATGTGACGGAGGAGACGGGAATGCTCTCCGTTTATGGCGCGACAGCGAATCAAGTCATGGCGCAGGTGACGGACGAAGATTTCTCCGCGCTGCCGCTGCATCATTGGCGTACGACACAAATCGCAGAGGTTGAGGTGATGATCGCTCGCGCTGATCCGATCGCGCAGGGTGGCTTTCACCTCGTCTTTGGGAAAGACGCCCACGCGAGCCTGTGGCCGGCCCTGCTGGAGGTTGACGTCGTGCCGTTGAGTGAAGAAACCTATCAAGTTTTGCGCGTCGAGGCCGGTCAGCCTGAAATCGGCCACGAATTGGGCGACGACTACATTCCGCTGGAAGCCAATTTGTGGAACGACGTCAGTTTCAAGAAGGGTTGTTACACGGGGCAAGAGATCATCGCGCGGATGGAGAGTCGCCAGAAGCTGGCCAAGCGCCTGGTGGGTTTGCGTTTTGCAGAGGCCGTTGCTTTGCCCGCGACATTGTGGCTTGCCGAACAGGAAGTGGGCGTTGTGACGAGCGTCGTTCATTCACCTGCGTTAGGGTGGATTGGCTTGGGGTACTTGAAGGCAGCGGGGGGTAGCGCGGGGCAGGTGGTACAATCACGCAGTGGAGAACGGATGGTGCAGACGGCGGTCGCCGCACTGCCATTCAAACCTGTGTGAGAGCAAACGATGAGGAAATTCTTTACGCTTGTCTTCGGCATCAGCTTTGTGATGCTGATGGTGGTGACGACCTTGGCGTTGAGCCTAAGGTCGTTCGTTTTCGATGCGAACTTCTACGTCTCGACGTTGAAGGCAGAGGGTGTCTTTCAGCAGCTCGAGAAAGACCCGCTGGGCCTGGTCGATCTCAGCGATCAGATTCCGCAGCTGGCGGCGGTCCCGGCGGATTTGCAGCAGCGTATGGCCGCCACACTCTTGCCTGAAGGCTGGTTGGAGAAACAGGCCGCGCTTGCGGTGCAGGCGTGGCTCAGCTGGTTCGTCGAGGGACAGGTGGGCGCGCCGGAGATTCAAATCGATCTGCGGCAGATCAGAGATCGCTTGCAGGGTCCGCCGGGCCGGCAGGTGGCCGAGGAAATCGTCACGGCCATCCCGGACTGCGAACCGGATCAACAGCCGCAGTTGTCGCTGACACAATTGCCAGAATGCATTCCCCAGGTCTTCGATCGCGCTTATGTTGCGGAACAAATAGCGCAGACGTTGAGCACGGCGGCGAGCCAGATGCCGAGCCAGTACGATATCGGGCCGCGCCTTTCGCCGAGCACGCGCTTTGGGATGCGGTTCAACGGGCGGCGAGTGGGCGTCGAGTTGGTGGATGCGAGTCTGCTCTTGTTGGCGGTAGTCACCATCGGGGTGTGGATCAGCGGGGCAGTGATGGGTGGACGCGGTAGGCGTTGGCAGCGGTTGGGCGGGCTGCTGCTGGCCGGATCGCTTGTCGTGCTGGCGAGCAGCCTGTTTCTCTTCGTGTTCGGTGCAGCCTTGCTGTCCCAAGCGTGGCTAGCCGATCTCGCTGCCGAAACCAGTGATTTGGTACGCGGGGTGGCCCAGGCGCTCGTGCAGCAACTTGCGGTGCGTTCACTGCTGGCGGGCGGGGTGTTGTTTGTCGTGGCGTTAGGCTTACTGGCCTGGGGGTATTCCCGGCCCGTTCAACAATATCGTTCTTGAGGAAACAAGTAGGGTCAGATACAAAAGTCGATTTCCAGCCGTTTTTACTGGCTTGAAATGGAAGTCCACACCTGAACGAAGGATTTCATCACGTCAGCGTCTGAGCACTATTTAGCGATATGCCTCTGACACCGGTTTAGACGAGGCTGGCCTGTGCGAAGAGCCAGAAAGGATTGCGGCGAGGTGCCCTGAGATTCGGATCGCACAAATGCGGGAGCGCGCAGGTGCTTCGCAGGCTGTGACGCAAGCGTCGCGCAAGGTTCCAGTGGGGATTGC
>JAUQXC010000372.1 GCA_030834825.1 Thermoflexales bacterium | reverse complement strand
AACGGTCGAGGCTTTGCTCCAAGCCAGTCGCGTTTTCTTTGAACGGTGTAATCAGCACTTGGCGCAAGTGCTTTCGATCATCGGGTCTCATGCTACAGAAGTTTCTTGATTGCACTTAGAATGATCACTCGTTTTTGTTACATTCTCATCGGCCTGCTGTTGATTGCGGGCTGCCGTGGCACCATGCAAGTGGGCATCGAACGGACACCCACGCCCGATCGATCGATCCCGGCAACGCTGGCCGCCCTACGTGAGGAGAACAATCGCTTAGCCACGCGTGTGGCCGAGCAGGTTGAAGCGCTGCCTACCTCCATCGAGCTGGGACAGCTGGCCTACGTGCAAGGCGGTGATATCTGGATCATTCCGCTGCTCGACGAGGCGGTCGGCCCGCAGCGTTTAACGACGGATGGCTACAACCGCGAGCCGCGTTGGTCGCCTTCAGGCAAATGGCTGGCCTATCGCAAAGAACGACCGATGACACTGGTCGAACCGTCCACGTCTGCCCCGGGCAACGGCCTGTCTGCCCTGCGCCGCCAGGTGTGGGTGATTCAAGCCGATGGCAACGGCGAACATCCCCTGAATCAGGGCCTGTCCGTCGAGATCTTCGTGTGGTCGCCCAAAGGCGATCGACTGGCCTACACTATGCCTGGCGGCGGCTTGAGCATCATCAATGCCGATGGCACGGATCTGATCACACTCATCACACCCGACACCTCCATCTCATTGGGCGAACGGCAAATCGGGCAAATCTATTGGAGTCCCGACGGTCGTTCCATTGCTTACGAATGGCGCATCCAGCCGATCAGTCGTCCGACGGTCAGCCAGGAGCTGCGGATCATCGCGGCGGATGGCGGCGAGCCACAGGAAATCTACAACGCCGGCATCCCGGACAAGAGCGAATTGGCGTTGGTCGGTTGGTCGTCGCTGGGCGCTGAAGTGCTCTTTGTGCAAGATCAATTCGAGCAGACTTCTGACACCGCTGCGCTCAGTGGTGGCCAGCTCTATGCCGTGCGGGTTGAGGCACAGCCCGCTTCGGCGACGCCTCGACAGATTGCCTCTGACGAAGTTTTACCCTATGCCGATTTCGTCGCGCCCAATCCGCCTGTTCCGCTGTGGCAAGATCGTGAAGCGGTCGCGCTGGTTGTCGGCAAAGACCGTGGTACCTGGACGAACAAACGCATCCGCTCGGTCGGCCAGTTCATCACGGGCGAAGATCTCGCGGCGATTTCTCCGGCCTGGTCACCGCAGGGCGATCGGCTCGCGTTTGCGGCCATGCCTGATCGGGGTGAGCTTAGCTCAGACGAGTTGACGGCGCTGCTGCCGCGCCGTGTCTACCTCGCCAATGCGTTTGGCGATCCGCAGCTGCGCGCCCTGACCAAATCCAACAGCTATCGCGACGAACGGCCGCTCTGGTCCAGCGATGGCAGCTATCTCCTCTTTGCGCGTCTGGATGCCAAAGGCCATGCCTCCTTGTGGATAATCTCAGCGGGCGGCGGCGTGCCGCGCCAGGTCGTAGACGAACTGACGCCTGCGCCGGATCCGCTGGAAGTGTTCGGCCATGTCGGTTGGGATGCCTACTACGATTGGTGGCGCGGGCCTTAGCGCGATCAATTGTAGAAACCGGGTTTCTCCGCGTTAAGCGTTCGTTCAAGAATGGAGAAACCCGGTTTCTTTTTCTCCGCTTCCCTTTTCTCCAGTATTCCTCAGCGTATTTCAACTCTGTTACACGTCATGCGCAGGCTGTTACCCGCCGGTGATACGCGTGAAACACGCGCCTGCTACCTTATAAGCAGTTCGCCGTACGCTGTTGAGATCAACATGTCGCACTCCAGGACACATCCCTGCCTCCCCTTGATGCATATGATGAATCTTGAACAGATCGCCAAACTCAGTGGTGTTTCCCGCTCCACGGTCTCGCGCGTCATCAACGACGATCCCCATGTCAGCGACGGCACCCGTGAAAACGTGCTGCGCGTCGTGCGCCTTATGAACTACGTGCCCAATGCCGCGGCGCGCGGTTTGGCCCGGGGGCGCACGCAAGTCATCGGGTTGGTGATTCCCACCGGCATCTCCACGCTCTTCGCCGATCCCTATTTCTCGATCTTCATTCAAGGCGTGTCGTCGGCGTGCAACGCGCACGGTCACTCGGTGATGTTGTGGCTGGCCGAGCCGGAATACGAACGCCGCCAGATCCGCCAGATTGTCCACGGCGGCTCCATCGACGGCGTGATCGTCGCCTCGGCGCTGACGGACGATGTGCTGCTGAATGAGCTGAGCCAAAGCCAGCGCCCCTACGTGGTGGTCGGGCGTCGTCCCAATGATTGGCAGACCAGCTATGTGGATGCGGACAACAGCGGCGGCGCGCGGGATGCCGTGCGGCACCTGCTGCGCCTGGGCCGTCGGCGCATCGCCACGATCATCGGACCGCAGAACATGATCGCGGGTCTCGATCGTTTGACCGGCTATGTCATGGCGCTGCGTGAGTACGGCTTGCCGATCGATCAGGATTTGATCGCCGAGGGCGGCTTCAACGAAAGCGGCGGTTACCTGGCGATGCAGCAGCTCCTGCCTCGTCGGCCCGAGGCCGTCTTCGCCGCCAGCGATACCATGGCGATCGGCGCGTTGCGTGCCATCCGCGAAGTCGGGCTGCGTGTGCCCGACGATCTGGCCTTGATTGGTTTCGACGACACACCGCTCGCCGCGCGCACCGATCCACCGTTGACAGTGATTCGCCAACCCGCGCAGCAATTGGGCCGGATGGCTGTCGAAATTTTACTGGAAGTGATCGATTACCCAGAGGTTGCGCCACAATGTTTGATCCTGCCGACCGAGCTCGTCGTGCGGGCATCCTGCGGTGCAGCCCTGGTGTGAAACAAGGAGGAAGCGCACTCGCGGTTATCTCTCCCGTTTTCGCCCG
>JAUQXC010000371.1 GCA_030834825.1 Thermoflexales bacterium | reverse complement strand
TGAACCATTCTGGCCGCCCGTTAACAAATACACGGTACGCCCGCCAGCAGGCTGTGAATTACACCTGGAGTGGGAATCCAGACACTCATAAACAACGCCACGCACACACGTAGACAAAAAGACATGGAGTAACAGACTGAGAACCACAGCGCCCAACGCCTTTTTCCGACCTATGTGCATTCTCATCTAATGCTGCTCCTGATAGGAATGTGCCGCTTTCAATCTCCAAAACAGATCCCCAACTCTCTGCCCGTCAAAATCGTATCGCAGTCCAGCGGCACGTCCTTCATGCGCCCCGCGACTTTTTTCAGCGGCACATAGCGCACGATTGGGGGATCGAGGGCCACCATCACATTGGACTGGCCTTCCGCCAGGGCGCGCACCGCCGCCGCGCCAAAACGCAGCGCCACAAGACGATCGAAGGTGGTGGGCGATCCGCCGCGCAGCAAGTGCCCCAGCACCACCGCACGCGCTTCCTTGCCCGTCAGCGCCTGCAAGTCGCGAGCCACCCTTTCACCCAATCCGCCCAAGCGATCGGCGCGGCCTAGCTCTTTGCTGAGCACTGAGACTTCACCCCCGATCGGCTTGGCTCCTTCCGCCACCACGACGATCGAGAAAGTACGCCCCATCCGATCGCGCTGCGCAATCTTCTCCGCCACCTTGTTCAACTCATAGGGGATCTCCGGGATCAGGATCGCATCCGCCGAGCCGGAGATTCCGGAATTCAAGGCGATCCAGCCGGCATAGCGCCCCATCACTTCCACCACCATGATTCGTTTGTGGGCCTGCGCAGTGGAATGCAAGCGATCGAGACATTCCGTGGCAAAGGAAACGGCTGTGTCAAAACCAAATGTGACCACCGTATGCTCCAGATCGTTATCGATGGTCTTGGGCACCCCGATGACGCGCAGTCCCTTTTCCGCAAAGGCGTGGGCGATGGCTAACGAGCCATCGCCGCCAATGGCAATCAAGGCGTCGATCTTCTCCCGGCGAAACGCGCGGAGGACCTCATTCGATCGATCTTTCTCATACGCCCGGCCCTGCTTGTCCACCATCGGATAGTGCAGCGGATTGCCGCGATTCGTCGTGCCCAGGATGGTGCCTCCCATGTGCGTGATGCCGCGCACCCGCGCGCGGGTCAGATTGATCAAGCCGCCATCAGGATATTGCTCCGGCAGAAACAAACCGTTGTAGCCGTCACGGATACCGACGACTTCCCAGCCGCGATTAAGCGCCGCCAACGTCGCCGCACGAATGACGGCATTCAAGCCTGGGGCATCACCGCCGCCTGTACTCAATGCGACGCGACGAATCTTAGCCTGCCTACCGCTTGTTCTCGGCGTCATAGTCATCTCCTGAAATATCTGGTATGAGTTCAAAGTAACCTTAAGCGATTATGCTCCCGCGGCCAGCGGCGGCGGCGAGGACGCTGCCTTGAGCACTGACACGCATTCTACACCCAACTCAAAACCATGTATAATCTTCATCAACAACCAACGACCAACAACTAATTACCACCCATGCCCTTTACTCCACGCCCCGATCAACAAAAAGTCCTGGCCTTCCTGGAAACCGGCGGTTATCTCGGTGTATCGGCTGTGCCCGGCAGCGGCAAGACGGCGATCTTGTCCTACCTCGCCGCGCAATTGGTTCGCGGCCGGATTCGCGGCGAAGAAGAAGTGCTGATCGTCACGTTTGCCAATTCGGCCGTGGACAACTTCGCACGGCGCATTCGCGGCTTCCTCAGCCAGACCGATCAATCGCTGCTGCCCGACGTGGGGTATCGCGTGCGCACGCTCCACGGCCTGGCCCATGACATCTTGCGTGAGCGCCCGGCCCTGCTGGGTCTGCCGGAAGATTTCGACATCGTCGACGAGCGCATCGCCACGCAAATTCTCGATGATGCGGCCCGCAACTGGATCAAGGTCAATCCACAAGTGTTCGAGATGTTTATCGATCACACCCTGGACGAGAATCGGCGTAGATGGCTGGCGCGCGAGAAGTGGCCCGAACTGATCCTGGCCGTCGCGCGATCGTTCATCCGGCGCGCCAAGGATTACCAGTTTACACCGGCCGCCCTGCGCGAACAGCTGCCCCACTTCACCGATGCCTGGTCGATTGGCTCGATGTGCCTGGACATCTACGATCACTACGAACGCGGGCTGCGTTACCGCGGCGGCCTCGACTTCGACGATCTCATTCGACTCGCCCTGGTGGGTCTGCAAACGGATCAACACCTGCTTGATCGCCTGCGCGCCCGTTGGCCCTACATCCTGGAAGACGAAGCGCAGGATTCCAGCTTCCTGCAGGAAAAAATTTTGCGCCTGCTCACCGAAAAAGGCAACTGGGTACGTGTGGGTGATCCCAATCAATCGATCAACACCACCTTTACTACGTCCAGCGTTCGTTTCCTGAATCGATTTCTCACCGAACCCGGCGTGGTCGAAGTTCCCATTGTGTACTCCGGTCGATCGAACCGCCGGATTATCGCCCTCGCCAATCACCTCATCGATTGGACGATCGGCGACCATCCCGATCGCAATGTGCGCGCGCAGGCGTTTCGCCGGCAGCACATCGAACCCACGCTGCCCGGCGATCCGCAGCCCAACCCGCTCGATACACCCGACGACATCGTACTGCTCTATCACGAAACGCTGTCGCCGGAAAAAGAACTCGATCTCGTCGTGAAATCGATCGGGCGCTGGCTGCCGCAGCATCTTGATCGCACTTGCGCGGTGCTGGTGCCTGACAATCAACGCGGTTTCAAGGTCAGCGAAGCGTTGGAAGCCGCGCAGATCCCGCACGACGATATGCTGCGCAGCACGGTCACCACCCGCGAGGCCGCGCGGGCGCTCGGCCACATCCTGCGCTATCTGGCCGCGCCCTTGTCAGGTCATTTGCTCTCCAACGCCTATCGGGTCTGGTTTCAACGTTTTGCCGCCGAACAAGCCAATGACGTCGTCGAGCAAGGCGACGAAGCACTCGACGCCTTGCACAAGACGTGCTTAACCGGCCTGCGCCGCTGCGAACAACTGGAGGCCTATCTGTGGCCACGGCCTGATCTGGACTGGCTGGCCAACTACCAGCCCGCGCAAGACGATCAGGCCGTGCGCGCTGAGTTGATCGACTTCCGGGCGATCATCCGGCACTGGCTGGAAGCGAGCACGCAACTGCCGATCGATCAGCTCATCCTCACCATCGCGCAAGATTTGTATCAAGGGGCCGATCTCGATCAGGCCGCGCGCGACCTGGCCCTGGCGCACAAACTCGCCGTGGTGCTGCGTCAGGTTGCCACTGAACGTCCGACGTATCGCTTGCCCGATCTCGCCGACGAACTCGATCGGGTGGCGAACAACCAGCAGCGCTTCATCGGCTTTGGCGAAGATGATCTGGGCTTTATCAGCAAGCCCGGTGTGATCACCGTCGCCACGATGCACAAAGCCAAAGGGCTTGAGTGGGATCGGGTGTATCTGCTGGGCGTGAACAACTATGACTTCCCGTCCGTCGAAGCGCACGATGTTTATCGCGGCGAAACGTGGTACATCCGCGACGGCCTGAACCTGGAAGCCGAAGCAGTAGCGCAAGTGGAAGCGGTGGCCGAACGCAAAGACTATTTACTCGGCGTGGCGACGCAGAAGGCGCGCACCGACTATGTGGAAGAACGCCTGCGGTTGCTGTACGTCGGCATCACCCGGGCGGCACGCGAACTGATCCTCACCTGGAATACCGGCAGCCGCGACGATCAACCCAAACAGCCGGCGGCGCCATTCATTGCGCTCTATACCTTCCTTGAAAATCATGACAAGATGACTTGATGAAAGGCTGACAAGGTGATCAGTATGACGAGATCATCCTGTCATCTTGTCAGCCAGTCACCTTGTCACGACATCCAGTATCTACAGAGGTGGAATTATGCCCTCCGTTCTCGACGGCGTCCGCATCATCGATCTCACCGAAGCCCTCGCCGGCCCCTACTGCACCATGATCCTGGGCGACCTCGGCGCCGATGTGATCAAAGTCGAACGACCGCAGGGCGGCGATCAGAGCCGCAAGTGGGGACCGCCCTTCATCGGCGCTGAAAGCGCCTACTTCCTCGCGGTGAATCGCAACAAACGCAGCATCACCGTGGACATCACCAGCGAGAATGGCAAGCAGACGATGCGCCGTTTACTGGACAAGGCCGATGTCTTTGTCTGCAATGTGCGCAAAGTCGAATCGCTGCAAAAAGTGGGACTCGATCCGGAAACCGTGCGCGGCTACAACCCGCGTTTGATCTTCTGCTCGATCACGGGCTATGGCCGTACCGGCCCGTATGCCGGACGCGGCGGCTACGATCTCGTGGCGCAAGCCGAGGCGGGTCTGATGGCCGCGACAGGCGATCCGGACGGCGAACCCATGCGCTGGCCCGTTGCCATCGCGGACATGACCACCGGCGTGTGGTCGGCGCTGGGTATCCTCGCCGCGTTGTATGCGCGCGAGAAAACCGGACAAGGCCAGTTCATCGATCAGGCGTTGCTCGACGGCCAGTTGAGTTGGGCGCAGATCATGGCGAGTGATACTTTTGCCACGGGTCAGCGTCCACCACGGTTGGGCAATCGGCATGCCACTATCGTGCCATATCAAGTCTTCAAGACGCGCGATAAACATGTGATCATCGCGGTGGGTACGCCCGCCTTGTGGGATCGCTTCTGTCAGGTGCTGGGCTTCGGCGAGCAGCTGCGCGACAACCCGCGCTTTGCCACCAATCCCGATCGGTTGGCGCACTACACCGAGCTGATCCCGATCCTTGAGACGGCGCTCACCCAGCAAGACGCCGCTTACTGGCTGGAGAAACTGCGCGCCGCCGAAATTCCCTGCGGACCGATCAATGCCCTCGACGAAACATTGAACGATCCGCAGATCAAACATCGCGGCATGATCGTCGAATTGGAACATCCCGTCGGCCTGCTCAAGATGCTCGGCAGTCCGCTGCATCTGGCCGATACACCCGTCACCTATCGCAGGCGACCCCCGCTGTTGGGTGAGCATACGAAGGAAATCCTGACAGAGATTGATGTGCCGAAATTGCAGGAATAAAGATACAGCCATGGATTAGGTGTACGCAACCCAGCTCCAGGCAGATTCTACACAACGCCCAAATTGGTCACGCCCAAAATCTGACTTTTGTCACTAACCCCGTCACATCACATACTTTAAAATGTGAAGCGGTGTGGCCGTGAGCATAAACTTCCACACGGGTCCAATTGTCTTACTCAATACGACACCTATCGAGACTCATTGGATTGCGACCAACACGCTCAGCGCAACAGTGCCAGCCACGATGCCATTTGGGCTATATACCCTTTGGGTAAAAAACCCAGATGGATTTGATGGGGTGCTACCTGCCGGCCTGCGCGTTGGATATGCCAGTATTCTTCCGATCATTGCCAAGAACTATTAACCTGCCGACAGCGACCGACTAACGTCATGCAGATCAATTCCCAGGGAGCCGCTCTCATCGTCGGCGCATCATCCGGCGTAGGCGCAGCGCTGGCGCGACGCTTGGCGCGTGAAGGTTATGCGTTGGGCCTCGTCGCGCGGCGGATCGATCGCTTGCAGGCGCTATGTGATGAGATCAGCACCAGTTACTACACCCGCGCCTTCGCCTATCAGCACGATGTCGTCAACACGGCTGAAGTTCCTGGGTTGCTCGGTAAAGCGATCACCGATCTAGGTGAACTCGATCTGTTCATCTACTGCGCGGGTGTGCTCTTTCCCAACGATCCGACTGCCTATGACGCCCACGAAGATCAGCTCATCTTACACGTCAATCTCATCGGCGCGGCCGCCTGGATCACTCCGGTGGCACGGCAGTTTCAGCAAAAGTACGCAGGGCATATCGTCGGGATCGGCAGCATCGCCGGCGATCGCGGACGGCGCGGGATGCCGGCGTATACCGCGTCGAAAGCGGGATTGCACACCTATTTGGAAGGCATGCGGAATCGCCTCTGGCGCGACGGTGTAACGGTAACAACGATTAAGCTCGGACAAGTTGAAACCGACATGCTGAAGAATGCCGATCGCAGGCGGAAGCCTATCTCACCCGAGCAGGCCGCTGATCTGATCTGGAACGCCATCCAGCAACGCCGGCAGACCGTGTATGTGCCTTCGTGGTGGAGAATGGTCGGGCTGGCGATCCAACACCTGCCGTCGTTCATCTTTCGTCGCTTGAACATTTGACCCTGGGCACCCGCTCACCCACTCGCGGTGCTCGGAGCGCTTCGCGGGGTTGCTCCTACACAGCGTCTGTGTTACGCTGATCCTACCAGCAACCAACGACTAACCACCAACTACCAACGACGAGGTCACCCCATGCTCATCACTCACGGACGCATCGCCACTTTCGGAAAAGATCCACAAGTCATCGACGATGGCGCCATTTGCATCGCCGACGATCAGATCATCGCGGTCGGCCCCACCGCCGAACTGCGCGCGCGTTACCCCGAAGCAGAACAGCTCGACGCCAAGGGACAGCTCATCCTGCCCGGATCGATCTGCGCCCACACGCATTTCTATGGCGCCTTCGCGCGCGGCATGGCGATCCCGGGCGCGCCAGCCAGGAACTTCATCGAGATTTTGCAGAAGTTGTGGTGGCGGCTCGATCGGGCGCTGGACGAAGAGAGCATTCGCTTGTCCGCGCTCGTCTGCTTGATAGACGCGATCCGCAACGGCACAACGACGTTGATCGATCATCACGCCAGCCCCCAGCTGATCGATGGCTCGCTCGATATCTGCGCCGCAGCGATTGTGCAAGCGGGCTTGCGCGTATGCGAGTGCTATGAAGTGACCGATCGCAATGGCGCGGACGGGGCACAGGCGGGCATCGCCGAGAACGTGCGCTTTGCGAAACAACTTGCGGCCCGCCCCCACCCCCTTCTGGCAGCGTCGTTTGGCCTGCATGCGTCACTCACCATCGGACCGCAGACGCTCGAGCGGTGTGTGGGCGAAGCGCGGGCCTTGGGCCTCGGCTTCCACATCCACCTGGCCGAAGATAACGCCGACCAGCTCGATAGCGAGACCCACTATGGCCAGCGGGTGGGCGCACATCTCCACGAGAAAGGCGTGCTGGGCGAAAAGACTTTGGCGGCCCACTGTGTCCACGTCAATCAAAGTGAGATCAATCTACTGGCGAAGACCAACACCAAGGTCAGTCATCAGCCGCGCAGCAACATGAACAACGCGGTCGGCACGACGCCGGTTCAACAACTGCTGGACGCCGGCGTCTGTGTGGGACTGGGCAACGACGGCTTCAGCAACAACATGTACACCGAAATGAAAACCGCCTATCTCGTGCACAAATCTACGGCTCACGACCCTCGGGTGATGTCGGGTGATACGGTCGCCCGCCTGGCTTATACGAACAACGCGCGCATCGCCTCACTGTTCTGGCCGCACCCTGTGGGCGAGATTTCACCCGGCGCCTACGCCGATCTGGTCTTCCTCGATTACTGCCCCTACACCCCCCTCACCGCAGGCAACCTGCCCTGGCAGATCATCTTCGGCATTGATGGCACACATGTCAAAACGACGATTGTGGCTGGCCGGGTGCTGATGCGCGATCGGGTTTTGCTGACACTTGATGAAGAGCGCATCGCGGCACAGGCCCGCGAAATCGCACCGCAGGTCTGGCAGCGTTTTGAGGAGATTAGCCGGCGAGAGCAGTAGGCCCATAATAAACTAGAATATTCTGATAAATATTGACAGGATGTGGGCGTGTGATACAATTTTTCCGAAACACCAACCTGACGGGCGATCCACCGTCACCAGCGGCTAGGGGAAAGAGTATGACGGACACACGCCAGGAAATACTGGAATATTTGCGAGAAAAAGGCGCGGCCGATTCCCATGAACTGGCCGAAGCGTTAGGCCTGTCGCCAGTAACCATTCATTACCATATCAACGTCTTGCAGCGCGATGGGTTGTTGGAGACGAAGGCGGTGCGTCAGGGTGTGGGGCGGCCACGTAACGTCTTCACACTCAGGGCCACGGCTTTTGAAAAGTTTCCGCAGGGCTACCATCGTCTGGGCGATCGCCTGCTGGAAATCCTGAAGAGCCGCATGACCGAAGTGGATATTCAGGCCCTGTTTGAAGGCATTGGGGCCGAGATCGCCGCCGAGCATGCCACGAGCTTACAGGGCAAGTCCTTGGAACAAAAGATCGACTTGCTGGTGGGGCTGTTGGGCGAAGAAGGATTCATGTCACGGTTGGAAAAAATTGGGGCCGATCACTTTGTGTTGACTCAAGTCAACTGTCCTTATCAATACGTCGCCACCCGCCACCCGGAAGTCTGTGAACTCGATCTACAGTTGATGAATAGCGCGCTCGGCACAGCCGTGAAACGCGAGGCGTGTGTCGCCAACGGCGATGCGGCGTGCACCTTTCACATTCAATCGCAACCGATTCAGTTGCAACCCTAGGAGTCAATATGTCCGACACCCCGGAAGTGCAAGAATATACACCTGAGGAACAGGCCCTGCGCGACGCGTTGCGGACCGTCATCGATCCGGAACTGGGCATGAGCATCATCGAACTGGGCCTGGTGCGCGAAATGCACCTACAGCCGGATTTCACCGAGATTAAGATGATCATGACGACACCATTCTGCCCTTATGGCCCGGCCATATTGGAGCAGGCCCGACGGGCCGCGGAAGCGCATTTGGGCACACCGGTCAAGATTACCCTGGGCATGGAGATGTGGGAGCCTTCCATGATGGAAGGCGGACCTCCTGCCGAGTGGGGTCTATTCTAAAAAAACCTCCGGGTGGCTGTGAGTCACCCGGAGGTTACGCTTATTTCTTTTTCGGCTTAGACTGGGGCTTCGCTTTCACTGGGGCTTTTTTCTTCAGGGACGACTCGGTCGGAATGAGATCCACCGCCGCCATCGCCGCACCCACAATGCCTGCCTCGTTTAACAATTGCGCCGGGACGATCCGGGCGCGCTCGGCTCGTAGATAACTGGCAAACTTCGCATAATTCTTGCTGACCCCGCCGCCGATCACAAACAAGTCGGGGGAGAAGTACAATTCCAGCCGGGCCAGAAACTCATTGACCCGCTTGGTCCACTTACCCCAGCTCAAATCTTTTTGCGCGCGCGCCAAATCAGAAGCGCGTTTCTCCGCGTCCTTACCGCGAATTTCCAAATGCCCCAATTCCAGGTTGGGCACCAGCTTGCCATCCAACAGCAGTGCACTACCAATGCCTGTGCCAAACGTCAACACCATGACCGTGCCGGGCACACCCTTGGCCGCGCCAAAGGCCACCTCGGCTAAACCCGCCGCGTCGGCATCGTTGACCAGGCGCAGCGGGCGCCCCGTCTTCTGTCGCAAGAAGGGCTCTGCCTGAAAGTGCATCCAGCCCTGATCGACATTGGCCGCCGAGTGGGTAACGCCATGCTGAACGATGGCGGGAAACGTGCAACCCACTACGCCCTGCCACGCAAAATGCTTGACGATCTCCGCCACCGTCTTGCCGACTGCTTCCGGCGTCGAGGGGTCCGGCGTCGGGATGCGAAATCGCGCGGCCGTCAAAATGCCGGTGCTTACATCCACGGGCGCGCCCTTGATGCCCGAACCACCAATATCGATCCCCAGAATTTCCATGCGCCTTACCTCCTGAAGTCAGCTTGCGCGCATTCTACACCAAAACGCCCAGCAAGTTCAAATTGGATCTGGACAAACTTGCCCATTCGTTTTATACTTTTCCCAACTGGTCAGACCTCTGACCAATCCAAGGAACGTCTGGCCATGCACTGGGATTTGCCGCTGCGCCCCGCCGAGCTCGTCGAGAATCGCCTCATCAACGCCATCGTCGATGGCGATTTTCCAATCAACTCCAACTTGCCACCCGAACGCGACCTGGCGCAGCTGCTGGGGGTGACCCGCCCCACCCTGCGCGAAGCATTGCAGCGGCTGGCGCGCGACGGCTGGCTTGAAATTCACCATGGCAAGTCCACGCGGGTGCGCGATTACTGGCACGAAGGCAACCTCGCCGTGCTGGGCACCATCGCCCGTTATCAAGATCACGTCCCGCCGGATTTCGTGCCGAACTTGCTGCAAGTACGCGAACTCCTGGCGCCGGCTTATGCCCGGCTGGCGGTCAAACGCGCGGCGAAAAGCCTGGCGAAGCATCTAGAGCATTATCAGGACCTGGCCGATACCGCCGAAGTTTTTGCTCAGGCCGATTGGGAGGTGCATCGCTATCTCACCATCGAGTCGGGCAACCCGATTTTCACTCTCATCTTCAACGGCTTCAAAGAACTCTATCAGCCCATGGGCAACGTCTACTTTGCGCCAGCCAAAGCCCGCGCGCGCTCGCGCCGGTTCTATGCCGAGCTGCTGCAAGCGGCGCAAACGCGCGACGCCGAGCGAGCCGAAGCAATTACACGGGAAGTCATGCAAGACAGCATCAAGTTATGGAAGAGCGTCAACCGTTAGCGAGTGGAGGTTAGAAGTTAGAAACTAGAGATTAGAAATTGGAGAGTAGCGTCTTGATTGGCTACGTTCACTCCAACATCTAACCTCCAACTTCCAAGCTCCAATATCCAGGAGGATTACATGCGACGTTGGAACGGCTGGGGCGACGAAGCCACCACCTATCACCTGCCTGAATCCGCCGGGCGTTTTCTGGAAGCGCAGGTCGGGAAAGGGTCGAGCATCCCCGATGTGACGTTCGATCGCGCGGTCGTCGCCGTGCCCCACTCGCGTCTTAAACCTTACACGCGCCTGTCGCTCGATCCTGCCGATCGGCTGTATCACGCGCGCGGGCAAAGCCTGCCGGACTGGGTCGCGCTGCGTCACGGCCGCATTGAAGCCTTTCCTGACGGCGTGGCCTATCCCTCTTCCGATGAAGATGTGCGCGATCTGTTTGCATACGCCAAACGATCGGGCGCTCGCTTGATTCCCTTTGGCGGCGGCACCAGCGTGGTCGGGCACATCAACCCACGCCCGATTGATTCCCCCACCCTCACCATCGATCTCAGTCATTTGAATCGCTTGATCGATCTCGACCCGATCAGCCAACTTGCCACCTTTGAAGCCGGTGTCTGCGGCCCCGATCTGGAACGGCTGCTCAAGGAGCACGGTTACACATTGGGGCACTTCCCACAATCGTGGGAGTTATCCACACTCGGCGGTTGGATTGCAACGCGATCGAGCGGGCAACAATCCTATCACTACGGCCGCATCGAGGACTTATTCGCGGGCGGGCACGCGGAAACACCGCAAGGCTCGATCGATCTTCCGCCGCTACCGGCCAGCGCCGCAGGTCCCGATCTGCGCCACCTCTGGCTGGGTTCGGAGGGACGCTACGGCATCATCACGCGCGCGATCGTGCGGGTGCAGCCTCGGCCGGAAGACGAGGACTTTCACGCGATCTTCTTCCACGATTGGACGTCAGGCGCGCAGGCCGTACGGGAGATCACGCAGGCGGGTATTCCCGTCTCGATGCTGCGCTTAAGCAATGCGCGAGAAACGGAAGTGACGTTGGCGCTCTCCGGCAAAGATCAGCTGGTGGGCCTGGCTGATCGCGGTCTGCGGCTTTTCAAATATGATGCAAATCGCGCCTTGTTAATCTTTGGCGTCACGGGCGGCAAGTCACTCACGCGCTTTGCCTATCACGAAGCCGTGGCGCTGGCGCGTCAACATGGTGGCTTGGCAGTCGGCACCACCATTGGACACTTGTGGCGCAAGAGCCGTTTCCTGTCGCCCTATTTGCGCAACACGCTGTGGGAGCAAGGTTATGCGCTCGACACCGTGGAAACCGCGCTGCCCTGGAGCAGGATTGAGTCGACAGCCGTGGCCATCCAAGACGCGATCCGTGAGGCGCTGCACGTCTTAAACGAACGGGTACTGGTCTTCGCGCATCTGTCACACGTCTACGCCGATGGCGCGAGCATCTACACGACGTATTTGTGGCGGCGTTCATCCGATCCCAATCAGACGCTGGCCCAGTGGCGGGCGATGAAAGATGCCGCCAGCCGGGTGATGATCGCCAACGGCGGCACGATCAGCCATCAACACGGTGTGGGCGTCGATCACCGGCCCTATCTTGAAGCGGAGAAGGGATCGTTGGGCTTGCAGATGATCGAAGCCGTGCGCGCCCAACTCGATCCCGATCGACTGCTGAATCCCGGCAAGCTAGTGGAGTAAATCAACAGGCAAGGAAACAAAAGGACTTGTCTGCTTGTTCCCTTTTTCGAGGTAAATCATGTGGAATGGAAACTGGCGTGAACAAATCTGGAGCGATCTCGCTCAGGCGTGGGACTTGATCGTGATCGGCGGCGGCATTACCGGCGCAGGCATCCTGCGCGAAGCGAGCCGCGCGGGACTGAAAACGCTGCTGGTCGAGGGCCACGACTTCGCGTCGGGCACATCGAGCCGCTCGTCCAAGCTGGTACACGGCGGTCTGCGCTATCTGCGCAACGCACAAGTCAAACTCACCCTGGATTCCGTGCGCGAGCGCGAACGCTTGCTGCGCGAGGGGCGCGGCTTGATCGAGCCGTTGAGTTTTCTCATCGCCGGCTATCTGGGTGACCGGCCTCCTGCATGGATTTTTGGCATGGGCCTGCTGGTTTACGACGTGCTGGGCCAGCACTGGGCACATCAACGCTATAACGCGCCAAAGTTGCAAGAACTCTGTCCGCAAATCAACGCCCAAGATTTGGTCGGCGGCTATCACTACTACGACGCGCAGACTGACGACGCACGTTTGGTCTTGCGCGTGCTGCGTGAAGCCGTGCGCGCCGGCGGCACAGCGATCAATTACACGCGCGTCGCGGGATTGCTGCGCGACCGGGCTGGACAGGTGTGCGGGGTACAGCTGCAAGACCAGGTGACGGGTGCGGCGAAAGAAGTAATCGCGCCGGTCGTGATCAGCGCGGTGGGTGCCTGGGCCGATCGGCTGCGAGCCCAACTCAACGAACAGCCGCGCCTGCGCCCTTTGCGCGGCAGTCACCTGATCATCCCGTGGCACAAGCTGCCGCTGACGCAGGCCGTGAACTTTCTGCATCCCATCGATCAGCGCCCGGTGTACGCCGTGCCCTGGGAGGGCATCACGTTGATCGGCACCACCGATGTCGATCATGGCGCCGAGGTGCAGACCGATCCGCGTCTGACCGAGCAGGAATTCGATTACTTGATGATGGGCGTCTTGCACGCGTTCAAACCGGCGGGGTTGTCGCTGCGAGATGTACAGGCGACCTTCTCCGGCATCCGGCCGGTCGTGAATACCGGACAAACCGATCCGTCAAAGGAGTCGCGCGAGTCGGTCCTTTGGGATGAAAACGGGTTGTTAACGATCGCGGGCGGCAAGTTGACAACGTTCCGCCTGATGGCGCTACAGGCACTGCGTGCTGTGCGAAGCCGCTTGCCCCACCATCCGCATTTCAAGACGAAACAACGCCTGCTCGATCCGAACGACACGCCGTTGATCGCCGAACTCGATCCGGGGGTGGCGCTGCGCTTGTTTGGCCGTTATGGTGCAGACACGCCGAGTTTATTGGAAGCCGCGCAGTCCAGCGAACTGCACTCGATCGCTGGCGCTCCTTCCTTATGGGCCGAACTACGCTGGGCGGCGCGAGAAGAGGGCGTTGTCCATCTGGATGATCTATTACTGCGCCGGGTGCGCCTGGGCCTCCTGCTGCCACAAGGCGGACTGGCTTACAGCCAACGCATCCGCGCGATCGCACAGCCGGAATTGGGCTGGAGCGATGAACGCTGGGAGCAAGAGCTGCGCGACTACACAGCTTTGTGGAATCGATGCTATAGTGTGAAAGTGTAACCCAGCATTCCATGCGCTAGGCGGAATGCAGACGAAGGAAGCAATGAAGCAAGCTCATTTCACCTGCAAGAGAGTGCTTCGCTTCGCGCGCCATGCCGACCAGCCAAGGAGCCCCCAATGACCCGCGACCGGATTCTCGCCATCGACAACGGCACACAAAGCGTGCGCGCGCTGCTGTTCGATCTGCGCGGCAATCTGCTGGCCAAAAGCCGCGTACCGATCGAGGCTTACTTCTCCACCCAACCCGGTTACGCCGAGCAACAGCCGGAAGTGTTCTGGCAAGCGCTGTGCGAAGCCTGCCAACGACTCTGGCAAATGCCCGGCGTGGAGAAAGACAGCCTGGCCGGCGTGACGCTGACCACGCAGCGCGGCACGATCATCAATCTTGATCGAAACGGGAAGCCGCTGCGCCCGGCGTTGAGCTGGCTCGATCAACGCTGCACGGAAAACCTCAAGCCGATCGGCGGACTGTGGGGTTTGGCGTTTCGTTTATCAGGTATGACGCCAACCGTAGCCTATCTGCAGGCCGAAGCCGAGGCCAACTGGATTCGCACTCATCAACCGGAGATCTGGAACAACACGCACAAGTATCTGCTATTATCGGGCTATCTCACATATCGACTGATCGATCGCTATGTCGATTCGATCGGCTGTCAGGTGGGCTATCTGCCATTCGATTATAAACACCAGCGCTGGGCGAAGTCGAGCGATTGGAAATGGCAGGCTGTGCCAGTCGATCAAGCGTGGCTGCCCGACCTGGTCCCACCTGCGCAGCCGTTGGGTCAGATCAGTCGCGCGGCCGCCGAGGCGACCGGCATCCCGCTCGGCCTGCCGTTGATCGCCGCGGCCGCCGACAAGGCCTGCGAAGTGATCGGTTCCGGCGCGCTCGATCCACACATCGGCTGTTTGAGTTACGGCAGTTCGGCGACGATCAACACCACGCAGCACAAATACGTCGAAGCGATTCCGTTGATACCACCCTACCCCTCCGCCGTGCCCCAGGCGTACAGCCTGGAGATTCAAATCTATCGCGGCTACTGGATGGTGAGCTGGTTCAAGAGCGAGTTCGGCCATCACGAACAGCGCCTGGCTGACGAGCGCGGCATCACGCCCGAAGAACTCTTCGACGAATTGGTGCGCGGCGTGCCGCCCGGTTCCGAGGGATTGGTGCTGCAACCTTATT
>JAUQXC010000370.1 GCA_030834825.1 Thermoflexales bacterium | reverse complement strand
TCGTGCTGATCGCGCTGCTGGCCGGCTGTGCGCCGCAAGAGATCGAGCCGGTTGGTACCGTGCTCTACTTCGAGAGCTTTGGCGAGAAGGGGCGTCTGCACATTCTCCATGCCAACGGGCATGAGTATGCCTGCGTCGTCGTGGCAAAGTTCGAGGAATTGATTACGGGCGGCTTTGTCAGCGCGGGTGATCCGTTCGACTGTACCGGGTTGCCCTTCTTTAGGTCGGACCGCACCGTCACATTCTAAACCGCTGGATGTTGTGGATTTTCGCCGCGAAAATGGCCGTATGTGCCGTCTTCGCGGCGTTTCACTGATTTGCCCCTGTCCCTTCGTCTATTTTCAATCGTCCACCAGCTCGCCCTACCACGCACCACAGTTCGTTGCCTAATCCCTCTTCCGCGCCAAGAAACGAAAACGCCAGTGTTGTGTACTGGCGCTTCAGTTAACCGCATGATTCGGGATGCGCCCTGAAAGGATGAAGAGGGAATGGAGAAAAGGCGCAACAACCATAGAAGATTGAAATCAACAAAGGGATCAAATTTGAAAGATTTGTGTCGTCGAATTGTTATTCGATCTTGAGCGCGTGAGTGATGCCATGGTCTGAGCTGCGTCAAAAACGAGAAAATCGTTGACCAACCACTTGACAGTGTTCAAGAAGAGGCATAGAGTAGGTCGGGGATTAGGAAACAGGTGAATTGTCACGCGCCGTCCTGCACGTAGGGGCGGCGTGTTATCTTGTACTCAATCGTATCGCGGGGCGGCTACTTTGTAAGGTAGTGCCCCGTTTTTGTTGCCTGGGGCTCAGCCGTGAGTTGTCAGACAAAAGGGCGGCTGGGTGTCACGCTGCCCAAAGAAGTGACTCTATAATCAATCGCGAGGTTGACCGGATGAACCGCTGAAGATGAGCCTAAAAGACGATGGGGCTCGTGTTAATTGTCATATCACCTCACAAAATTGTAATGCGGTATGACTTGTTTTTCCGTTTGAATTGGCTACACTGGATAAGTCGCGCTGGAAATCTTGTCACGGTCTTGTCACGCTCGTTTGCTACACTGAACGAGGTCGGGAAACGCCGAACCGCATGAAGTGATCAAGGTTCTCTGAGGCGATGCCGTGTCGCGGAATCGGCACTCAAGTGCTGGCTGGTGTTGTGTGCTGAGCTTAAGATGTGAACGTGGTTTGCTATCCTTCAATTTTTGTCTGGAGAAAATTCTGATGACGACCCAAACGCAGTTGACCCTGGACCGTGTGTTGCGAATCGTGATTTCGATCGGCTTGGTGCTGAGCGTGCTGGGCACACCGGCCTTTGTGCCGCTGGTGCAGGCCAAAACCAGCGTGGATCAACCTCTAAACGAGCCGAAGCCGGAGGGCACGCCGGTGGTGGAGGAGACGCCGACGCCGGAGCCGACGCCAGAGGCGACCCTGCCCTCACTTGAAGCAGCGCAGGTCGTAACCACCACAATAGACGTCACGCCTATCCCACCCTCTGAGGCGGCACCGCAATTACCCCAACAGGCCCAACCTCCCATGCAGTCTCTGGGCAAGGTCGCTGCCGAGGGTGGTCGCGTTCAGTCGGGAGATGGACGTGCCCAATTAGAATTTCCGACCGGCGCGGTGGCCGGCGAGGCCGAAGTGAAGTATGGGTTGAAACACACGCGTCCCTATCAAGATGACGGTGTAAGTGGTTCGTTGATTGAATTTGAATTGGAAGCCGTGAAGACGGGCAAGGCGGCTCAAGCAGAGAGGGTTTCACATTTTGAGAAGTCCTTGACGCTCACGATCGATCTGACTGGATTGCTCGATTTGAAGCAGATTCCTGAAGGGTATTACGTGTACTTGTACACCGTGACGCCCGAAGGCTATCAGAATCCGGTATGGCCGATCACGATCGACGGCCAAGCGGGCACGATTTCAGCACAGGTGGATCACTTCTCGGGGTGGGGTGCCGGTTTGGCACCGGGCACACCCGGCGTGTGGGAGTTCAACTACACGGCGCCAGAAGTGGCGCTGTACAGTGGCGCAGCGACTGCTCAGATCCCCTTGCAGGTGCCTGCCGGCCGAAATGGACTCCAACCCAATCTCTCATTGAGTTACAACTCGGCCACCTTGAACGGGTTGAGCGGCGCGGTGCGTGGCACGCGAGACTGGACACGCGGCGGCGAGCTGGGTGGCTTTTGGGGGTTGGATGGAACCGCCAAGATTGCACGTGAAAAGTGGGATTCGTGCCGGTGGGGGGATGCTTCGAACTGGCGCTATACCTCGTGTTTCAAAGATGTGTTTACGTTGATTCTGGGCGGTACGGGCTATACCCTGGTGCCGGCAGCCGGGGATCAGATCTATGGGCGGTACTACGCCGAGGGTGGGCCAGACTTGTATATCTATCGCTACAATAATTGTTCCGCCCACAGTACCGGCACAGGGAGATGCACTACTTCTAATCCTTCTGGCAACCCCAGCACGAGCAATGAAACAGGTGAGTGGTGGCTGGTGCGCACTGCGGATGGAACGGCGATCGAGTTTGGCAAAACGATCGATGCCGAACAGGTAGCGGGAAATATCTGCAATCCATTGAATGATGCGATGAACTGTAAAAAGCCCTTTGATGGTGGGGGTAACTATGGTATGGGTTATCGGGGTTCTTATGCTGGCGCCTCCAACGGAAATCCGAGCAAGGCGGCGCGCGCCTGGTGGGCGAACAAGTTTACTGATCAGTTCAACAACACGATGGAAGTTAGTTACTATACCTACTGGTATGACAATGGCGAACGCGTGACACCGAAGGAGATCAAGTATAACAGTGCGGCGGGCGGTTCCTACCTGTCGCGTGTCAAGTTTGAGGGGCATGCAGAGATCGTTAACGGTATTAACCCGCCAGACAATGAGCCGACGATCGATCGGGTGGAGATGTATACCAAGGATTCTGGCGGCGTTGAACAACTCGTACACAAGTACTTGTTCACGCGTACCTTTTACAACCGAACTAAGTGGGTCGGCGCGTGCAATGAGATGTATCCCAATCCCGAGGATCGGCAACCGGGTGTGAACTGTGGCAACATTCCCTCGTATTTCGAAGTATTGAATAGCGTTCAGGAAGTGAGTGGCAGCGGAGCCAGCCTGCCTGTGCAGACGTTTGGTTATGAATGGCGCAATACCCGTGATTGGAACGACATCATGCAGTTGACGAGCGTGAATAACGGTTACGGGGCCGTGACGACTTTTGGATATGCGGTGGTGACAGGATCGTTTTGCTCCTTTGCTGGATGCAACGATTATGCTGTGAGTAATCGAGGGGTCTCGGCCGGGGCCGGCACGCCGGACATGTATGCCACTTATGATTATGGACAGGTGTGTTACGACGCCTACAACCCAGGCGGGCCTACGGAGTGCGCTTCACGGGCGACAATACTATGCGGCCTGGATTGTGAC
>JAUQXC010000369.1 GCA_030834825.1 Thermoflexales bacterium | reverse complement strand
AGGCCATGACGATTAGGGCGATCAACGCGGCAAAGGTGCGCGCCGTATTATACTCGCCATTACCTTGCTTGATGAGAAACCCCAGACCTCGATCAGAATTTACAAACTCTCCGACGATGGCGCCAATGACGGCCAACGTGGCCCCCACCTTGAGGCCGCTGAGCACCATCGGGAGGGCCGAGGGCACTTCCAGCTTGGTGAACATCTGCCGCCGATTGGCTTGCAAACTTCGCATGAGATCGCGCAGGTTCGGCTCCACCGATCGGATGCCGGCAACGACGCTTACCAGGATCGGGAAGAACACGATCAGCAAGCTCGTCACCACCTTGGGCGTGATGCCATAACCGAACCAGATCGCCAGCAGCGGCGCGATGGCCACGATGGGGATTGCCTGCGAGGCCACGACCAGCGGCGAAACCAGCGAGTTGACGACGGGCGACTTGGCGATGCAGTAACCGAGCAGGATCGCCAGCGCGGCGCCGCTAAGCAGGCCGCCCAGCACCGCGATCAAGGTTGCCGCCACGTGACCCCAGAAAGCGGCCGTGGGCAGGATGCGCATTAACTCATCCCATACTTCGCGCGGCGTGGGCAGAATGAACGAAGGGTACTGACCTAGCATCACGATGAGCTGCCAGACCGCGATCACGCTCAACACGAACAGCATGATCGCGCCAGCCCGGAGCAGGGGTACATATTTGCGTGGCAGGCGCACTTCGCCGAAAGGACTGTGAATCAAAATCACTCGCCTGGATTTGGTTGAGATTGCCATGTGGGCCTCCTAGGGACAAGTCGTCGACTTGCCCGCGCCAAACCACGTCCCGGCAACAGCCAGCGGGATTAAAGTTTGGCGCTACAACAAACATCCCCAAAGATCGATCATCTTCGGGGCGAGGCGCACGACCATAATACACTTCACGTGCGTCGATCAAAAACCCCGAAGCCACCAGTGGCGGCTTCGGGGCAAACTGACCAACACGCGTGCAGTAACAGCGTGACAACACCTTCTTCTATCCGGACTATACCGTCGGCTCCGGAATTACACCGGATCATGTCCTAATGGACTCGTGGGCTGTACCACCGATCGGGAATTGGCTGGCACGTTGTTTGTGCCCCCTCACCCTGCCCCGAAGGTTCAAGTATTCAATTTGAGTTTATTTTATCACAGGGATCGAACGTGTCAACCGTTTCAACCCTGCTATCTGTCCTGTTTTCCAGGTGACACAAGCAACCAGAGTTCTACACCTCGCCTTATGACCCGGCTCCTGATTTCCACCAGAGTTCGTTAGCTATGTCCCGTCTCCGCCGGCTCGTCCAGGTTCAAATCGCCCATCTGTCCCGTGGAGACAAAGATGGTGCGTTCGCACAAATTGGTGGCGCGATCGCCGATGCGTTCCAGGTTATGCGCCACCCATAGCAGGAACGTGGCGCGGCTGATGTTCTTGGGGTCTTCCAGCATATACGTCAGCAGCTCGCGGAAAATCTGCTGATACATCTGATCGACTTCGTCGTCACGGAGGATAGTCTGGCGCGCCAATTGGATGTCATTGTGCATGAACGAATCGAGGCTGCTGCGGGTCATTTCCTTGACGATATTCGCCATGATGGGAATGTCGATCAGCGGCTTCAGTAGAGGCTGGTCGACCATGCGCAACGTGATCTTGGCAATGCCTTCCGCGTGATCGGCCATGCGTTCCAGCTCCACGGCGACATGCGTGGCCGCGACAATCACGCGCAGATCATGCGCGGCGGGCTGCTGCGTGGCGATGACGGTCAGGCACTCATCTTCCACCTGATAACGCAGCTCGTTGATGCGCAGGTCATCGTCGATGACCTGCTGCGCCAGGCTGCCGTCGCGCTGCTTCAGCGCCGCCACCGCGCGATCAATGGCCGTTTCAACCATGCTGCCCATGCGGAGCAGATCATCTTTAATGCGATTCTCCTCGCGGTCGAGAGCACTGCGGATTGAGCTAGTGGTCATGATTCCTCCGCTGGGCGTCAGGTCGCCACTGGCGTAAGTAACCTAAAAGTTGCTGTTGAAGTGCATCACGTACAATGCGAAATTGCTGAGCCTGTTCGTCAGGCGGGGCCGCCGCCGGATCCGGAAAACCAAGGTGAACGCGCTGTCCCTGGCCCAGCCACACCGGGCAATTTTCAGCTGCGTCAGCGCAGACGGTGATGACGACATCGAACGACATATCCTTGAATTCAGCCGCTGGCTTTGATCGCTGCGCGGCAATGTCAATGCCGATCTCGTGCAGCGCCGCAATCGCTTGTGGATGCACGTAACCGGCCGGCTGTGTCCCGGCAGAAACCGCCACAAACCGATCGGCCAACTGCGCGTTGATGAGTCCCTCGGCCATTTGGGAACGCGCCGAGTTGCCGGTGCACAAGACCAACACGCGATACCTCTTCTCGTTCATGGGTAGGTTCATTGTAACACTCTCGATCCACAGGGTCAACGCCGCAGGGTGCGCTGGCTCACATTCACACAGCGATCGCCGATGCGTTCCAGGTTGTGCGACACCCACAACAAATGTGTTGCCTCCGGTATTATGCCGGAATCCTCCAGCATGTAGGTCAGTAACGTGCGGATATTCTGCTGATAAAATTGATCGATCTTATCGTCCATCCGCTCTACCCGATCGGCCTGCTCGATGTCATCGTAAGCGAATGCATACAGGCAGCAGCGCAGCATGGGCCGCACCGCCTGCGCCATGTGCTCGAAATTGCCCAGCGGCAGGTGTGTGGCGGCGTTCAATTTCAACACAATGTTGGCGATGCCTTGCGCCAGATCGGCCATGCGCTCCAGTTCACCCGCCACGTGCATCGCTGCGATGATGCGCCGCAGGTCGCTGGCCACCGGCTGCTGCCGCACGATCGTGATGAGGCACGCATCTTCCAATTGATACCGCCGGGTGTTGATCGTCCGATCGGCTTCCACCACGTCCCGCGCCAGGCGTTTATCCTGATTGATCAGCGCCGTGATGGCCCGATCGATGGCGGTATCCACCCGATCGCCCAGGCGGAATAGATCGGTGCGAATCGCGTCCCATTCGCGATCGAGCTCGATGTGCGGCGTGGTTGGCGAATGAGAGGAGTGTGTGTGCATCGAGTGTTGCTCGAGGACTATTCTTGAACTGAGCGGATCAGACCTGTACTGCCTGTGTCGTCGCCGCGGGTTGAATTCCCTGCTCGCGCAGCCACGCCTGAATACGCTGATCGATCAGATCGCGCACTTCGCGGAACTTCGCCAGCTTGTCGGCGTCGCCGCCTTCAAATGTGGCGGGGTCCTCAAACGGCCAATGCAGCCGCTGCGTGCCGAACGGGAAGATCGGGCAGCGTTCTTCCGCGTTGGAGCAGACGGTGATGACGTAACCCATGTGGACTTTGCCCAGATAGTCCATCACATCGGTGGAACGGCCGCCGCTCACGTCGAGACCCACTTCATTCATCACGCGGATCGTGTAGGGATTGATGCCTTTCGGTTCAAGACCGGCGCTGTGGACTTCGAAGTGATCTGAAGCGTAATAGCGCAGTAGCGCTTCAGCCATGATCGAACGTGCCGAATTGCCTGTGCAGAGAAAAAGAACGCGTGGCTTAGGCATTTTTTGTCCTGGTGTGCGGCACTAACCAAAGCGCCCGGTCACATAGTCTTCCGTGCGTTGATCTTTGGGGTTGGTGAAGATTTTCTTGGTGTCGTCGTACTCCACCAGATAGCCGGCGCGATCTTGCTCCATATTGAAGAACGCCGTGTAATCTGAGACGCGCGCGGCCTGCTGCATATTGTGCGTGACAATGATGATGGTGTACTTCTCCACCAGTTCACGCATGAGATCTTCAATCTTCAGTGTGGCGATCGGGTCCAGCGCCGAGCACGGTTCGTCCATCAAAATGATCTCCGGCCGTGTGGCGATGGTGCGCGCGATGCACAGGCGCTGCTGCTGCCCGCCCGAGAGCGACAGCCCGCTCTGCTTGAGCTTGTCTTTCACTTCGTCCCACAGCGCGGCCTGCCGCAGCGATTGTTCCACCAAATCGTCGGCCTTGCCTTTGAAGCCGTTGATCTTCGCCCCCCAGAGCACATTCTCATAGATCGATTTGGGGAAGGGATTAGGCTTCTGGAAGACCATGCCGATCTTGCGGCGCACCTCCACCGGATCAACCTCGCGCGCGTACAGGTTGCGCCCGTGGAACAGCACCTCGCCTGCGATCCGCGCCGTCGACACCAGATCATTCATGCGGTTAAAGGCACGCAGCATGGTGCTCTTGCCGCAGCCCGATGGACCAATCAGCGCCGTGATCTTGTTCTTCTGAATTTGCAGGCTGACGTCCTTCACGGCGCGGAATTGCCCGTAAAAAATGTTTACATCAGTGGCTTCGATGGCAAAGGTGCCGGCGGCCCCGGCTGCAACCGCAGCCACCGCTTCCGTCTCACGCATCATGGTTTGCTCCCTGGGTTGGGCCGACAATTCAAAGGTACTCATGCCACTCTCCTCTGACTATAGCGGTTGCGCATGATGATGGCCGCCGCGTTCAAAGTCAACAACATCACTAACAACACGACAATAGCTGCCGCTGCCAGATTGCGAAACTCGGCTTGTGGGCGCGACGCCCATTGGTAAATCTGCACGGGCAGGGCGGTGAACTTGGAAAACGGGCCGTTGGGATCGACGGTGATGAACGTCGAGGCGCCGATCACGACCAGCGGAGCAGTTTCGCCGATGGCGCGGGACACGGCCAGGATGGTGCCTGTTAGGATGCCGGGCATGGCGTTGGGCAACACGTGACTCCACACTGTCTGCCAGCGGGTCGCGCCCAGGCCAAAGCTGGCCTGACGCAGCGAACGCGGCACAGCGCGAATCGCTTCCTGCGAGTTGATGATGATCACGGGCAGCACCAACAGAGCCAGCGTCAAGGCTGCCGAGAGAATGGTGCGGCCGTTCTGCGATGTTTCGCCGCCACCGGTCAGTCCAAAGGCCACGCCGCTGGTGATCGGCTCCAGCACGCGCACGAAGACGGCCAGCCCCAACATGCCGTAAATAATCGACGGCACGCCCGCCAGGTTGTTGATGTTGGTCTGAATCAGCCGATTGAGCCGGTTATCTTTGGCGTACTCTTCCAGATAAATCGCCGCGCCCACGCCGATGGGAAAGGCCACCAGAATCGTAATCAGGATCATCAGCAGCGATCCCAAAATGGCGGTGCGCACGCCGGCGCTTTCGGGATTAGGCGACTGCGGGTTGGTCAGCAGGTTGGCGTTGACCCAGCTGCGGAACTCCAGTGTACCATTGGGGATTTCCGCCACCTGGGCTTCGATGGCGCCGCGATTGAAAATGGAGTCAAGCAGCCCCCACGTGGCGACAATCTTCGGCTCGACCACGCGCTCTTCCACCAGCGCCAGGACTTCTGCCTGCGTGCGCTCTTCAACCTTCTTTTCGCGATCGTAGCGGCGGTACAGACCGGCCGAGACGTTGTCCTTAAAGATCGCGGTCAACGCCTCTTGGGGCAGTTCTGGCAGTGTGGTGCCGGGTGCCGCGTCTGGCGCGTACTTTTCAACCAGTTCGGCCGGTTGGATCTTGTTCTGCATCGCCACGTAGCCGAAGGCGTCGTTGACGATCTTGATCAGCAGCGTCATCAGCAGCACCACGCAGATGACGGTTGCCGCCAGAAAGATGATTTGCCAAACGCTGGCGTTGCGCTTGCGCGCATTCAGGTCGTATTCAAAGTCCCCAGCGGGGTCCGGCTTCTGCCGAAAGTCCATTTGCGTTTCGATGGCGTTCATCAGTCATACACCTCACGGAAGCGCTGCACCACAAACCGGCTGATCAGGTTCAACAGGAAGGTGATGACGAACAGGAACAGCGCGATGCTGAAGATGCTGTTGTAGTCGATCGAGTCGTAACTCAAATCGCCGCCGCTGATACG
This sequence comes from Thermoflexales bacterium, assembly GCA_030834825.1. Lineage (GTDB taxonomy): Bacteria > Chloroflexota > Anaerolineae > Fen-1058 > Fen-1058 > Fen-1058. Next base: position 4,913 of record JAUQXC010000369.1, on the reverse strand, counting down.
CACGATGTGGCCCGTCATGGTTTCAGCACTCTCGAAGGGGTTGAAGGTCAATTTTGGCCCCGCACCCACAGACAGGGCCACGACCATGGTTTCGCCCACGGCGCGGGAAATGCCCACGATGACGGCGGCGCTGATGCCGGACAAGGCCGCCGGCACCACGATTTTGAGCGACGTTTCCAGCTTGGTCGCGCCCAGGCCGTAGGCGCCTTCGCGCAATGAGCGCGGCACGGCGCTCAGGGCGTCTTCGCTCATGGAGGCGATTAACGGGATGATCAAAATGCCGATGACGATGCCACCCGAGGCCATGTTGTAAATCTGCACGGTGTCGGCGCCGAAGAGCGATCGGAGGAGGGGCGTCATGAAGGTCAGGGCGAAGTAGCCGTAGACCACCGTCGGGATGCCGGCCAGCACTTCCAAAATCGGCTTCAAAATGCCGCGTGCTCGGGGTGAGGCATATTCGCTGAGATAGATGGCCACAGCCAGGCCCAATGGCAGCGCCACCAACATACCGATCAGACTGGTAATGATGGTCGACAAGAACAGCGGCAGAATGCCGAACTCCCCAATGGCAGGCTGCCAGGTGGTGCCGGTCAGGAATTCAATCAGATTGACTTCGCCGGAGCCAAAGAAGCGCAACGATTCTTGGAACAGCACAAACACAATGCCGAGCGTGACAAAGATTGAGATGATGCCGCAGGCGAAGAGAAAAGCCTGGATGATAATTTCGTGCGGACGGCGACGCTTGTGCAGGTCGAGCTGCGGCAAGTCGATCGGAGCGGCGGTTGTCTTGAGTGTCGTTTGCATAGTCACCTCTGCGCTACAGACTACAAGGCGCGTATGATCCAGGCACAGCCGATCACACGCGCTTCACATCTGATGAGACCGATCGGGAGGCGCGCACCTCCCGATCGGTTTAGCTGGTCCAACGGTTTACTGCCCCAACGCTATCAACAGCGCCATCTTCGCGCCGTTGAGCACACTCGTGCTGGCGGGGAAGTAGCCGACGGCGTCGATCTCTTCGTTGACGAAGGTCAGGTAGAAGTTGATGAAATCGGCGACCTGGGGTTTCTCGGCCATGATCTTGGGGTCGGAGTAGATGAAGAGCGGGCGGGCCAGCGGGTAGGTGCCGGCGTCCACGGCAGAGCCGGAGGGAGCCACACCATTGATCTTGAGGGCCTTCAGTTTATCGGCGTTTTCTTGGAAGTAGGCATAGCCGAAGTAGCCGATGGCATTCTTGTCGCCTTCGACGCCCTGGACGAGAACGTTGTCGTCTTCGGAGAGTTGCAGGTTCTCGGCCTTGAGCAGGGCTTCTTCGCCCAGTTTGGCATCCTTGTTGTAGGCGGGCGTCATGACGGCTTCGATGAAGTAGTCGAAGGTGCCGGAATCGGTGCCGGGGCTGAAGCGCAGGATGGGTTCAGCGGGCCAAGCGGGATTGACCTCGGCCCAGGTCTTGGCGTCGGCCGAGAAGATCTTGGCCAGTTCTTCGAGGGTCACACCTTCATCTAGCCAGGTGTTCTCGGGATTGACGACGACGGCCAACGCATCGGTGCCGACGCGGAACTCAACCGGCTCGCGGTCGATGGCGCGGCACGATTCGACTTCGCTGGACTTGATGGCGCGGCTGGCGTTGGCGATGTCGGTCTCGCCGGTTTTGCAGAAACGCTCCAGGCCCGCGCCGGAACCGATCGAGTCGATGGTGATGTTGCCCGTGTAGCCTTCATCCTGAAAGCGCGCAGCCATGGCTTCGCTCAACGGGTAGACCGTGCTGCTGCCCGCCGTCACAATGTCACCCGTCACCGCTCCCGCATCGACCATGGGTAAGCCGCCCAGCATTTCCATGGCAGGTTCCGCGGTTGGTTCGGGAGCTTTGGTGGGGTCGGCTAGCGCAGGCGCTGCAGTCGGTTGCTCGGATGCCTTGGTTGGTTCAACCTTGGCCGGGGCTTGTGTGGGCTGCGGAACCGTGGTCGGCTGAGCCGCAGGCGCACAGGCGCTGGCGATGATCGCCACAATCATCAACAGCGTGACAAAAATACTTGTATGTTTCACGTCTTCTTCTCCTTACGGAATTTGATTTTTCTATCTGGTTTGGGTTAGCCAGTACCAGCGAATTTAACCATTCTGCGATCGAGGCTACTTTAACACTGCGATTTCAAGCGACTCTTAAGCCGGTGTTAAGAATGCTTAACACAAAAACCTGTCAGGGGGGTGGGCCACCTGACAGGTTTCATAAAAAAGCCCCCGTGCTAGTCGCCATCTAGCCGGGGGCGTCCCCGATGGTCGGGGCACCCAAGGAGGAGCGTTTCCGCTCACTATCGATAGACAGTATACTGCCTGCCTATTAAGATCGAACAATAAACTGGTAAAACTTTCTTAGCGGGTAAAGCCAATTGCCCCGCGTTTCCCTAGAGTTAAGCCTCACCATTAGGGCTGAGCGCCCAGCCATTATCGCCAATGAGCTGGCGCACGGCTTCACAGTCAGGCACGCTGAGTAGCGTGGTCATACGGATCGAATCGCGGCGCAGCACGAAGTGAAAGACCTTGGCATCTTTGCGCTTCAAGCTCCAATCACTGCGCACATAGACCGGCGTTTCGACTTTCCATCCACTGTCGAGTGCTGACAGCAGCATGTGATAGCGCGCCTGCGCTGGATCGTTGTGAGTGGTAGTGCGGCTATTATTCAAGATGGACCACCGATCTTCAGTGTGCGCGGCCGGTTCAGACAGCCAAGCCAACACGTGAGCCTCCTCGAATGTCCGGATGGCGCATTCCGCGCAGTGCCATGCGTTGGTTCTCCAGTCGTTCTAATTCTGCCAGTAAGCGACGTAATAGAGTTCCTTCTTCGTCATTGCCTTCACGGACCACCTGCGTCAACTCGGCACGCAGCCGCCGAATCTTGTTATCCAATTCTTGCGACATCTTTGTAAATCTCCCTTCTTGATGCTTAATTCCATATTAGTTATATCTGTTTTTCATGAAACTGGCTTGAAGCCGGGGTTAAAGTTGTTTAACAGGGAAACCCTTGTCGGGTGGGGCTATTCTGGTTTATACTCCTGTGCACGTTAACGAAACAAGGGTCTTAAACAGCAAATGAGCGACCAGCCACAGCAGCTCTTAATTGTCGAAGATGAAGCCACGTTGCGCGAGACGCTGGCCTACAACCTCAAGCGCGAGGGTTATGAGGTCGTGACGACCGGTGACGGCGAGGAGGCGTTGGAACTGGCACGTGAAACCCTGTTTGATTTGATCGTGCTGGACGTGATGCTGCCCACGCTGGATGGCCTGTCGATCGTGCGAATACTGCGCAAAGAGCAGCGCACGCCGATCATCCTCTTGACGGCGCGCAGCGGCGAGGTCGATCGCATCCTGGGATTGGAGACCGGCGCGGACGATTACGTGGTGAAGCCGTTCAGCCTAGGCGAATTGTTGGCGCGCGTGCGGGCGGTGCTGCGCCGATCGACCCCGGAAACGACCACGACTTTGCAGGCGGGAGATCTCACGTTGGATCTGATCGGGCGGAAAGCTTATCGGGGCGAGCCGGAACTACGTTTGAGTCATAAAGAATTCGATCTGCTGGCGGCCCTCATCCGCAACACGGGCACGGCCTTGAGCCGTGAAAGACTGCTCCAGGAAGTATGGGGCTACGACTATCCGGGTGACACCCGCACGGTGGACGTGCATATCCGCTGGTTGAGGGAAAAGATAGAAGAAGATGCTGCTGAGCCAAGGCGCATTGTGACGGTGAGAGGCGTAGGCTACCGCTTTGAACAATGATCAATTGGCTTTTGGCAGCGTGAAGTAAAACGTTGCGCCCTGGCCTTCCACGCTTTCTGCCCAGATGCGGCCAGTGTGTGCTTCCACGACATGCCGCGCGATGGCCAGCCCCAACCCCGTGCCGCTCTTGCCACGTGCCCGATCCACTTTGTAGAAACGCTCGAAGATGCGCGGCAAATCCTCCGCGGGGATGCCCACGCCGCTATCGGCTACCCACACTTTGATCTTGTCGTCCTCACGCCCGGCCCCCAGCGTGATGTGGCCGCGATCGGGTGTAAACTTAATCGCGTTGTGAATGAGATTGCCCAGCACGCGCCCGATCATCTTGCGATCGACTTCCGCGATCAATTCGTCCGACACGTCGTCTTCAATCCGCAACTCCTTCTGCTGCGCCAACGGTTCGTAATGCAGGATCTGCTCGTCCACAATCTCGTGCAGCTTGGCGCGGGTGACCTGCATGGGCATCTGGCCGGACTCGATCATCGAGAGGTCGAGCAGCTCTTGTGCCAACTGCGTCATGGAATCCACCTCGCCCAGCATCTGGTTCAACATGCGCATACCCAGTTCCGGTTCTTCGAGTGCGCCGTTCAGCAGAGTCTCGATGAGCAGGCGCAGAGCGGCTAGCGGTGTGCGCAGTTCATGTGAAACGTTGGCGACAAAGTCGCGCCGCACGTGTTCCAACCGCCGTTGTTCGGTTTGATCCTCCAGTGACAGCACAGCGCCGCCATTGGTGATGGGAACGACGCGCGCGAAATAGGGTCGTGCATTCCAGGTGACCGGACGTTCTTCGAGCACACGCGACCTGAGCGTGTGCTGAGCGACCGCGTCGACTTCGTGCGAGCGCGTCGCCTCGATGATGGTGCGCCCGATCGCGGTATCCCCCAGCATCTCCAGAGCACGTGCGTTGGCCTGCGTGATGATGCCGTTTTGATCGAGCACGACCAGGACGTGCGGCGGCGCGTCGATGACGGCGTCCAGGCGCGCGACAACGGTGTGCTGACCGGCCAACGACCGATGGGCCTCTTCAGCTTGTTTGGCCAGGCTTTCACGCAGTTGCCGGTTTTCGCGCCGGGCTAATACCACCCCCGCACCCAGACCCAGTGCCACGAGAATCAAGACAAGTTCTAGGAAAGTCATGGGTT
>JAUQXC010000368.1 GCA_030834825.1 Thermoflexales bacterium | reverse complement strand
CGATCAAAGGAGCCGAAATGTGGAAATGGGCCAGTGCCATAGGCGGGGAACGGTATCACGCTAGAGTGAAGCCCACCCCAACGCAAGAGGTAGTCTTGCAAGTAGCCGCTGACACTAATGATCCCCGCTGCTCGTTGTAATAGTTGCGTCCGGCCGCTGTCAGGCGAAAAGGATGCCGGGCCGAAGGGTAAGGTGGCCTGGCTGTGAGATACGTACACCACGCGAGACGGGCTAACCTCCAGCGCCAGCTCTAGCAGCAGAAAGGTCCGATCTTCTGAAACGAGCGTCCAATCCGGCGCGAAGTCGCGCATCACTTGCAACAACACACGTGGATAGGCCCGAAAATCGCTCGTCACCGTGTGCACTCGAACTCCCTTGTAAACGAAGACCACCACCTCGGGCGAGTCACTTATGATCTCAATCCCGCGTGCGGTCAGCTCAGCGAGCAGTTGAGCGTGGCCTTTGGAGCCAGGTTCCAGACTCGAGGCGACCACCCAGCAGGTATGCCCCCGTTCGACTAGGCCTTCTGCCAGGATGCGATTTGCCTTGTGGGCACCGCCCGGCGCAAAGAGATAATTCAAGAATTGAACTTGGAGAATTTTCATGCGGCCCTCCAGGAAAGAGCGGCTTGACCTGCTTGAGCAAGGAGCGCTGACACACCCTCCTCTGGTATGTCTCTCAGTTCCTGAATAACCCGGCGAATATTTTCTGTTTCTGCCTGTTCGATCAGATGCTGTTCCACCGTTCGGCTCATCTCCGCCACTGTGGGGGTGACGGCCAATAACAGGGACAAGGGGACGTCAACCTGAAAAAGCGAGGACATCCGGGAGACGACTTGTGTTGCCAAAAGTGAATGACCACCCAGATCGAAAAAACTATCGTTCACGCCAATCAGCCATTCGTCGTTCGCCTGCTTACTCCCCAACACTTCCGCCCAAATGCGGGCCAGAGCTTCCTCGATAGGTGTTCGGGGTGCTTCAAAAGTTTCCCTCAAATCAACCTCAGCCTTGTCAGGCAGCGGTAATGCCTGACGATCGACCTTACCATTGCTGGTTAGTGGCAAAGCCTCTAGCTGTATCCAGGCAGTGGGCAGCATGTATTCCGGCAAAGTTTCCTTAAGGAAGTTGCGTAGGTCGCGCAAGGCTATTTTCTGCTGATCGCGAGTGACCCCATAGGCCACCAGGCGTTTGCCGCTCGGCTCATGGAGCTGTACGACGGCGACAGCCTGTTGCACAGCCGGGTGTCGGTTGAGGGCCACTTCAACTTCGCCCAGCTCAATGCGGAACCCACGCACCTTGACCTGATCATCATGGCGACCAATAAACATGAATTTTCCATCGGGTAGCTGGTAGGCCCGGTCTCCTGTTCGATATAAGCGGGCACCCGGTTCCTGGCTGAAAGGATTGGGCATGAACTTTTCCGCCGTTAGCTCGGGACGATTCCTATAGCCGCGCGCCACACCCACACCACCGATGTAAATTTCACCCGGCTCCCCGGGCGGCATTGGCTGTAGCTGCGGATCGAGCAAGTAAACCCGCTGGTTGTTCAAGGGCAGGCCAATCGGCGGCTCCTGCCCATCGGCTGTACACTCGGTGAGTGTAGCGCAGACCGTCGATTCGGTCGGTCCGTAAGCGTTCAGAAAGCACCGTGCTGGTGCCCAACGTGCCACCACTTCAGCGGTGCAAGTCTCTCCTGCTGAGATGACCGTCTTCAGATGAGGTAACGCTTCTGGCGAGAGCGCAGCAAACACAGAGGGCGGCAGCGTAACCGTCGTGATGGCCTGGTTACGCAGTGTTTGAAGCAAATCGGGGCCCGGCAGTAGCGCGCTTTGCGACGCCAGATAAAGTCTTGCCCCACTTAAGAGGGCCGTGAAGATTTCTGAGACGGAGGCATCAAAGCTGAAAGAGGCAAACTGAAGGACACGGCTGTCCGCTTGGATATGGAAGGCTTGGATTTGCGCGTGTGCCAAATTACAGGCGCTGCGCTGCTCGATCAAAACGCCTTTGGGCCGGCCGGTAGAACCCGAGGTGTAGATCACGTAAGCCAGATTTCTCGAGGTCGACTTATTGACCGGATTTTCAGAACTTTCTTGTTGAATGAAGGCCCAGTCCGTATCCAGACACAGCCTCTCAATCTGCACCGAAGCAAACTTTGCCGCGACTCGTTGTTGAGTCAGTAACAGGCTTGCCCGTGTATCATTCAGAATGTAGTCCAGCCGTGCAGCTGGGTAGGCCGGATCGAGGGGCAAATAAGCGCCGCCTGCTTTCATAATACCTAACACCCCCACGATCATTTCTGGAGAACGTTCTACACTCATGGCAACCAGGGTCTCTGGGCCTACCCCCTGTTTGCGCAGATAGTGCGCCAATTGATTCGCTCGGCGATTGAGTTCTTGATAGGTGAAAGTGCGACCCTCAAACACGAGGGCAATGGAAGCGGGCGTGCGGTGGACTTGCTGTTCAAAGTGCAGGTGGAGGCAGATCTCCTCATGAAAACCGGTTTGCGTTTCAGTCGAAACAAAGCGAGCTGGATTGGGCGTGGTGGTCATGGTTTTATCCTGTGAGTAAATTGGTCAACAAACACGAGGACACTGGAAGCGGGCGTGCGCTGGACCTGCTGTTCTAGAGAGAAGATGGCGGCAGATCTCCTCATGAAAACCGGTTTGCGTTTTAGTCGAAACAAAACGGCTTGGGTTGTAAGTAGCGGTCATAGTTTATCTTATGAGTGGCCTCAATGAGCTAGGGCCAATGGCGGCAGGTGTGTTGATTTAATAAGTATGCAGGGTTAAATGTGACATTCTGAGGGGAGACTCATTGACCCAAATACTACATACGATTTGAGCGTTTGTCAAGTTTTTGGTGTTTACCGCGGTGAACCGACCAAGCTGGTCGGGAGTGGCTGGCGCTCCGAGGGGTGTGACCCTCAAGGCAGTTGGGCGGAGTACGCCTGTGCTGAGACGGAACCGAAATTAAGCTAGATTGGCCGCGGTGCTATAATTAAAAATGGAGGAGGCGCTGTGACCCCGGAGCCATTGGCACTCGGTGAGTTGCTCAAACAACTGACAGTGGAAGGCACGTTATAC
>JAUQXC010000367.1 GCA_030834825.1 Thermoflexales bacterium | reverse complement strand
AAGCCGCACACGGAAAGCGCCATCTTCCACATGTGGCCTTCGTTCTATCACGAGGCCGTCACCAAGTTTTATCCCACCTTCCGACTGGGCATGCTCAGCACCATGCTGTTCTTTGTGGAGATCCTGACAGGCCTGTTCCTGATGATCTACTACACACCGGCGCCCGGCACCGCCTACGACAACATGCTCAGAATTTTGAGCAATGTCCCGATGGGCCAGTTCATCCGGGACATTCACCGTCTGGCCGCCGAGTTTATGGTGGTTGCGGTCTGGCTGCATATGGGCCGGACGTTCCTGACTGGCTCATACAAGAAGCCGCGCCAATTTACCTGGGCGACCGGCGTGATCTTGTTAATCATAACGATCGGCCTGTCGTACACCGGTTATCTGCTGCCGTGGGATCAGCTGGCGTACTGGGCGGTGACCATCGGCGCCTCCATGGCCGATGCTGCCCCGCCGCCGGAAGTTGGTCAAGCGGTGGCGCTGCTGCTGAAAGGCGGACCCGATTTAGGAGCCGGGGGGTTACTGCGTTTCTATCTGCTGCACGTCTTTGCTTTCCCACTAGTGGCGATTCTATTCATCTTTGTCCATTATTACAAAGTAGTGCGGCACGGCCACTCCTTGCCGCCCGAGTTGGAGCAGGTCGGTGAAGATACGGCGCGCAAAGTGTCGCAGGACAAGCGCGTCCCGTTCCTGCCCGATGTCTTGACCAACGAAATGGTCTGGTTCGGCATTTTGATGGTGGCCTTGGTGGTGCCGATCGCGTTGAATATCTATAACGCCCCCCTGGAGCACGCCGCCAATCCCAGCAGCACGCCGCTGCATACCGTCGCGCCGTGGTACTTTCTGTTCGTTCAGGGCTGGCTAAAGCTGGGCGACAAGACTTTGTGGGGTGTGATTGTCCCGACCATCTTGATCGGCCTGCTGTTGTTGTGGCCATACGTGGATTACAACCCCAGCCGCCGCTACGGCGATCGCCGCATTGCGTTGGCGGCCATGTTCGTCGTCATTGGCATCATGGTGATCTCGTCATATATGGGTACACCCGGCTTTAAGGTCACCACCGCGCCGCAGATCGAAATCGGGCACGAGTTTATGCCCGGCGAACAGATCGGCCCCATCCGGTCGATTCCCTTCGATCAGATGCTGGTGGGCACGTGGCGCACCGATGAGCTAGAGGCCATCCCCGACGATGCGCCGGAGTTGAAGCACGTGATGGAAGAATTGGCTATGGCTGTCAGCCCCGCCAATGTGCTACCTGTGCAGACGATCAATAATAAGCCGGTTTACTACACCAACATGTATGGCGAACTGACAATCAACGACATGCAAACGGTTGAGGGTGAACCGGTATTGAAAGAATTGACTCTGAGCGTCCACTGGGATGAAGAACCGATCGATCCGGTGAGCGGCCAGCCGGGCTACTACGTCTATACCTACGTCAGCGCCGACTCGAATTACTCGGCTGGCGGCCACTAATCAAGCGAGCACGTGACCATGCAAAGCAAAATCTTTCTCGGTACCTTGCTGTTTATCATCCTGTTTGTGGCCACCGGGGTCGTGTTGTTGAATGAGGGTATCCTGCCCGAACAACAGGAGATTTCCGGTCAGTCCGGCACGGGCACTGGTCGCATGCAGATCGAGCAGCGGGCGATTCTCGGTGGTTCGAAGGAGCAGGGCGCGTTATTGTATCTAGGCAACTGCGCCAGCTGTCACGGTCGCAGTGGTGAGGGCGTTCCGGGCAAGGGCCCCACGCTGAACCCCGATCTGTTTACCATCCATTTCGTGCAAGTCCAAGCGACGGGCGGCTTTGGCGGCACGGTGAAGGACTTCATCCGCCTGACAGTGGCCGCCGGACGTCCGATCGAATCGGCGTGGGCCATCGAGCAGGGCGGCTATCCCGAGCGAATGCCGACCTGGGGTCAAGCCTATGGCGGCCCGCTGACGGCGCAGCAGGTAGAAGACATCGTCAACTTCGTGGTGGGCTGGCAAGCCGATGCGGGCGCCGTGCAGGCGATTGACTTCGACGCCGCCGGTTCCGACGTCAATAAGGAATTGCCCGCGGGCGATGCGGCGCGCGGCGAGCAGCTCTTTGCGCAGCAAGTCAAACAAGCCAGCGGATCGAATGCGTCGTGCAAGGCGTGTCACTCGTTACAACCGGGCGAAATTTTGACCGGTCCTTCACTGGCGGGCGTGGCGACGCGTGCGGAGACGCGTGTGGCCGGTGAGACGGCTGAACAATACATCCGCCAGAGCATTCAGCAGCCCAACGCTTTCATCGTGCCGGATGATCCCAAGTTCAAGCAGACCAATGGCCAGTCAACCATGCCTGAGGGGTTGGGCAATCTGATGGCGGATCAGGACCTGGCTGATCTGATCGCCTATCTGCTGACATTAAAATAGCGCCAGCTGTAACCTGAGTCATTGCCCGATCTCGGAAGAGGTCGGGCAGTTTTGTTTTACGAGCGAATCGATATATACTACAGGCACGGGGCGGCACGCTTGACGGGGTCTTTCCGGGCTTCTCCATTTGTTCGGCGCCATGTTGTTCGCTGGGCCGATCACGGGCCGGACTTCCAACCGGCCCACTGAGGCGCCGTACGGCCGCCTCTCTGACTGAGAGTATCAAATTCGATAGGACTACCGATGACCAGCACGCCACTCGAACTTCCAACACACCTCGATCTCGAGAAATTCATCTCTGATCAGACACACGATCTGCGCTCGCCGTTTAACCAGATCATCGGCTTCAGCAAGATGCTGCTCAACAGCGGCAGCAGCGCCGATTATCCCCCGGAGTTGCAGCAGGAAGATCTGGCAACCGTCTACCGCAGCGGCCAGCGTGCGCTGCTGCTGATGAATGGCCTGATCGACATTGCGCGGCTCAAGCGGCATGAGACGGAGGCGAGTCCCGCCGAGATCGAGATTAAAAAGCTGCTGGAACAAAGCCTCGTGCATTGGAAAAAATTTAATCCGGCATCAACCCTCCAGGCGGAGTATCAGATTCAGACTTCGGCGACCAAGCTGGTCACCGATGATCTGCTGCTCCGCCAGATTCTAGCGGGTTTCATGCTATACGTCGCACAGTATGCCGATGCACACGCCAAGGTAACCCTCACACTGGCAGAGGAGCCTGATTGGTTTGTCCTGACGGTCGCGAGTGCCGGGACCAAGGCGAAACCCTTCTCGCAGCTCGATCTGGATATGCAGGGCTATCTCGGTCGCGCTTTAGTTGAATTGCAACGAGGCGAAATCCGGAAGGCCGAAGAAACCGACAGCGGCGCGTCGATTCAATTTGCCCTGCCCAAAGTGTGAGTGTCAGCCAGGCCTGGAAAGCCTATTCTGCTTGACCAAGGAGCTAGATGACATGTTTGGTAAAAAGCCTTCTCCCACTCCGCCACAAAAACCTGCCGCCACATCCGCCACCGCCCAACCGGTGCGCTCGGCCGGCTGGGCCGTCCAGGTTCTCACGCTGGACTATACGATCAGCGGCTACCTTCAACCGGTGGATATGCCACTGGTGGG
>JAUQXC010000366.1 GCA_030834825.1 Thermoflexales bacterium | reverse complement strand
AGATGACGCGCACGTACTGCGCGCGCAGCGGCACATCCACGTCCAGCAATTTCTCGACGGCCAGCAGGTCACCCAGATTGTTGCTCATTGGCGCGAGGTAGTCCATGCGGTCGGTCAGCGGAATAACCTTCAGATAAGTCTTGTCTTCACAGGACTTTTCAATGCCCGTGTGCAGGAACCCCACATCGGGCACGCACGACACCACATTCTCACCATCGATCTCCAGCAGTAGGCGCAGCACGCCATGCGTCGAAGGGTGCTGCGGCCCCATGTTCAACAAGACCGTCTCACCTGAAAGGGCGCGTTCGGAAACCAGCCCGCGCATCTCCTTCAGATCGTCAACCGTTAATTCCATGACTTGAGTTTCGTTCGTAGACATGACTACCCCCGTAAAACGCCTGACTGACGTTTCACGCTTCACTCTTTGGCATATGCTTTCTGACTCTCAACCAAATCAAAGTTGTGCATAAACTGCGGCTCTTCATAGAACTGCCCGGCATCTTTGCGCAGGGGATGGCCCAGAAAATCCTCGGGCAGGAAAATGCGGCGTGGATCGGGATGACCGCCAAACTTAATGCCCATCAAATCCCACACCTCACGCTCGTGCCAGTTGGCGCCCGGCCAGACGCTAGTCACACTGGCGACCTGCGGCTGTTCACCGTCGAGCCACACCTTCAAGCGCAGTTCGTAATTGTTCTCCAGGGAGTAGAGATGATAGTTCACTGCAAAACGCGGCCTGGCTGGAAAGTGGTCCACCGCGCTCACATCCGACAGCAAATCGAACCTCCAGGCCGGATCATCGCGCAGGAACGTGCAAACAGCGATCAACTGATCGGGCTGGACGACGAACGTCGTTTCACCGCGAAATTCGCTCGAAGCGGTGATCGCTTCAGGGAAGCGGGTTCTGATCGTTTCGAAAATTCCAACGGACATGGTATCTCCCCCTCGCTCTGCCCGCGGCTTCTCGGGGTCGAGCGGTGACTGGCACACAAAAAAAGCGGATCGGTCAACTGGCGGGACCAGTTATCGAACCACGTGCTAAGACCCTATCCTCTGATCGGCTCCCTGTCACCCTTGAGGGGATGACTGCGCCTGACCTTCTCGTGCAGCTTCACAATGCCGTCGATCAACGCTTCGGGGCGCGGCGGACAGCCGGCCACATAGACATCCACCGGCACGATTTCGTCGACGCCCTGGACGATGGCGTAATTGTTGAAGACGCCGCCACACGAAGCACAGTCGCCCATGGAGAGGACCCACTTGGGATCGGGCATCTGATCGTATAGCCGGCGCAGCACGGGCGCCATTTTGCGCGACACGCGGCCCGCCACAATCATCAAGTCGGCCTGACGCGGGCTGGCACGCATCAACTCCATGCCAAAGCGTGAGAGATCATAGTGGCTGGCCTGCGCCGACATCATTTCGATCGCACAGCAGGCCAACCCAAAGCCCAGCGGCCACATCGCATTGGTGCGTCCCCAGTTGACGATATCTTCCAGGCGGGCAGTCACCACGCCCATGTTGCCGAGTTTACTTTCTAATCCCATTCAAACGCCCCCTTCTTCCACACATAGATGTAACCCACTAATAAGATTCCCACAAAAACCAGCATTTCGATAAAACCAAATAAGCCGAGGGCGCGGAAGTTCACCGCCCACGGATAGAAGAAAATGATTTCAACATCGAACAGGATAAAGAGTACGGCCACGAGGTAGTAACGCACGTTCATGCGGCGCGTGCCCGGCCCGATCGGCTGCATGCCCGATTCATACGGCGACGCTTTGCGGAACGACTTGCGGCGCGGGCCGAAGATTGTGCCCAGCACAATAATAAACACTGCCAGCACTGTCGCCAAAATAAATAGCATGGCGATAGGAATGTAAGACTCTAACATTGTGACTCCCTTAGGCTGTTGACGCGGGGATGCGTCGATTGGAGTGCTTGTTAATTTTAGCACAGGCACTAAGGCATGTCAAAGTAACGAACGATTTTTTCAGAATTAGCGGGGTGCGCGATAACGTCGCATGATCAGCGGAAGCCAGACACGATACACCGTCGGTTTAGCCGGTTCTGGTGTGAGTGTTGGTGTAGGCGGGTTCAGTGTGGGCGTCGCTGTCGGCGATATCACAACAGTCGACGTTAAGGTTGGCGTTCCGATCACGTCAGGGATCAGTGTCGGGGTGACTGTCACCGTCGCTGTCACCAGCAACGTCGTCGACACCGATACGGTCACCGGCACTGTCGCCGGTACCGTCGCGAGTGGAGAAACTATCGCTGTCGCAGTGACCGTGCGGGTCGGAGCGATCAGGGTCTGAGTTAGCGGCGTGGTCACTAGCGCCACACCGATCTTCGTAGGCGTTTGAATTATCGTCGTCGGTTCCGGCGTCAAGGTCGCTTCGCCTGTCGGCGTGACGGTCACGGTGCTCGTAAGGGCGGCCAGCGGCCACAACCCCAGCGCGTTGTTCTGGCTCAACACGTAGGCCCCGCCGCCGATCAGCAACCCCACCAACAATAAGACGGCCAAGATCGCCAGCGGCCTGCGACGCTTGCGTGGCGTCACGGCCACGGAGGTGGGTGCGACGAGCTTCGCCGCAGGCACTGAGACCGCGGCCGGGATGGGCGGCAACGCATAAGCGGCGGGAGGCGCAGCCACGATCGGGGTGGCCTTTACCGGCGCAGCTCGCAGGGCTTGATCGAGCGCCTTCACCAGTTCACTGCCGGTCTGATACCGATCATTCGATTCTTTGGCCAGCGCCTTCAAGAGCACCGCATCCAACTGCGGTGTGATTTGCGGATTGAGTGCGCTGGGCGGACGCGGCGGCTCGGTCATATGCAGCATCGCCACATCCAGCGGATTATCGGCCGTAAACGGTACGTGCCCCGTGATCATCTCATACAAGATCACGCCCGCCGAATACAGATCGCTTTGCATGGTGGCGTTGGCCGACGAGATGGCCTGCTCCGGCGCAATGTACAACGGCGAGCCGAAGATCTCTCCACGGGTGCCTGCCTCCACCAGCAGCGCCAGGCCAAAGTCCGTGAGAATGGCGCGGTCCTGTGAATCGATGATGATGTTGGATGGCTTTACGTCGCGGTGGATGATGCCTTTGGTGTGCGCATAATCGAGTGCGGCACAAATATCCTTCATGATCTGCTTGACCCGCTCGAGCGGCAGCCGCCGCTCGCCAACGGCGGCTGCTTCCAGAACCGTATCCAAGTCGCGGCCCTCAATGTACTGCATCGCCATGTACAACACGCCGCTGACTTCACCCGATCGATACAGCCGCACGATATTGGGATGATCGAGCTGCGCGATGGTCTGGGCTTCACGCCGGAAGCGGGCCACGTAATCTTCCTCGCCGCGATACAGGGCCTCGATCACTTTGACGGCCGCGGGCCGGTTGAGCCGCAGGTCACGCGCCAGATAGACCCGCGCCATGCCGCCATGGCCCAGCAGGGCATCCAGACGATACTCGTCGAATTGCATCCCGATGAGCGTCTCATCACCCGCGCCTACCAGCGTCGATTTAGACGGTACGGTCCGGGCATTGGCCGACGCCAGCCCCAGCGCTTGCTCCAGAGCATCGATGAAGTCACGGCACTTGGCAAACCGATCGGTCGGGACCTTACTTAAGACTTTGAGTAGGACCTGTTCGGTTTCTGCATTGAGGGCAGGGTTGAGCTGGCGCGGTGGTGGCGGCGTGCGTGTCATATGCTGCAAGGCCACGCTTGCCGGCGAGGGATCATCAAACGGCAGCGCGTTGGTCAGCATTTGATAGAGAATGACGCCCAACGAGTATTGATCGGACTGCGGCACGGCATCCGCCGAACGGCGGGCCTGTTCCGGCGCGATATACAATGACGAGCCGAACACCTCACCGAACGATCCCTGCTGCACATCCATCGCCAGCCCGAAGTCGGTCAGCACGATGCGGTCATCGCTGGACAGCAGGACGTTGGCGGGCTTCACGTCGCGATGCACCACGCCACGTTGGTGCGCATAATCGAGCGCGCTGGCCACCGCGCGCCCGATACGAATCGCTTCCTTGTAGGAGACGCGCTCGCGCCGGGGCGCAGCTTGCGCGATGAATTTGCCCAGGTCCGTGCCGTCGATGTATTCCATGACGAAGTAATACAGCCCAGCTTCGTCGCTGGCGTAGTAAATGTGAATGATATTTTCGTGCCGCCACAGGGCCACGGCCTGCGCCTCACGCACGAAACGCTCAGCATAGCTGGGGTTGTCGCGATAGCGCGCATCGATCGCTTTGATGGCCACGGGCCGGCGCAGTTTCACATCCTGGCCGTAGTACACCACGGCCATGCCGCCGCGCCCAATGACACGTTCGATTCGGAAGTTGGCCAGTTGCCGGCCGATTAAGGGATCGTCGATCATAGTTGTTCGGAATGAGGCGTGACGAGTGCGGCGTGGTTCACTTTTCACTCGTCACTGAAATTTTGCTCAGTGTCTGGCGTCAGTCGGAAGGACTCGCCAAAGTAATATGCTGCAATCCGCGGATATACTGATTCAGTCCGCGCGCATAAGCATCCACGTAATCCTGCGCTAGGCGTTTGGCGGTGTCGGCCAACCCGATCGCGATCAGCTGCCCGACGTGCGGCCTAAAGTCACGCAACGTCACGTGCATCACACCCTGCGCATCGGTCAGCACGCCCCAGGCCAGCATCTTCTTGTCGTTGTCGTCCTTGGCCGTGGCAAAGCGCGTCAAAGTGCTATTGCGCGCCACCGCGCCGACATTCGAGAACACCTCGCGGCCTTTGATCAGATCGTTCAGCACATCGATGCGCCCCGGCACGCGATCCAACAGGCGCTGCAAGGCTTGCGGCATATGCGCCAACAACTTGATCGTGCCGACGCTGGCACTCTCGCCCGTCAACGCGATCTCCTTGGCGCGGCTCATGAATTCACCGTAGCCCGCCAGCGTGGCCAGGTACATGCGCTGCACTTGATCGAACTCGGCAAACAACTCCGTCCGATGATCACCCTCAGCCTGCCGGATCTCTTCCAGCGCGTGGATGGCGCGCGCGTGCAGTTGTAGCAAATCCAGATCGCGCAACGGTGCTTCAAACGTCATCGGATAAACACGCTCATAAGGCCGGCGTTGGCTGGCGTCGACGGGAATGAGGATCGCCGGGTTGGTTTGGCGATCGGCCGCCAGCGCTTCCACCGCGACCTGCACGGCGGCCTTGGCTTTTGGTTCGCGCAGCAAAGCTTTTAGATCGGTCACCAGGGTTTGATCGGGTTGATAGGTCGCAGCGTGAATAGCGCGATACAAGACCAGGAGATCATTGACGGTCACTTCCAGCAGCTCGCTCCGCCGCCGGAACAACTGTCGCAAGGCCGTGATCGCTTTGAGATCGATCGTGCTGGTTTCCACACACACTTCGGGCGTGACCTGCGGCGCCTGCGTGATCGCTTCGCTATCCGCCTTCGTAAGGGATAACGTTAAAACCGCCGGACGTCGATCACGCGCGACTCGGGGTAGCGGCAACAAATTGAAGTAGACGGCCCACGACAGCGCTTCATTGGTCAGGATCTCCGCCAGCGCCGCGCCCCAACCGCCGTCAAAAAAGATGTGCGATTGATCGAAGACAAAGCTCGTGCCGGTATCGAAGATGGTCAACGCGTGATCGCCGATGCCGCGCTCGCCCTGACGGATGTCGATCAGTGCCGTCTTGGGCGAACGCCGATCGAAGTTCAGCACGATCGGGACATGGCGCAGCCGATCGATTTCTGCCAGCAATGTGGCATTCAGTTTTCCCCGCAGCGGCCCGTGCGCGCGGCGCTTAACAGCGGCAATGGGCGAGAGCGACACGCTGCCAGTCGTTACTGGCTCAATGAGCAAGGCCGCGCTGGCCGATCGGGCCGCCGCATAATCCAGCGGGGTGGTAGACCCCGCCACGCAGATCGGCACGAGATAATAGTGCCCGCGATAAATAATCCCGACCTGGGCCTGATCCAGATTAAACGGTACGCGTGTTTCACCATACGCCCCGGGATCGAGATAAGCCAGGATCGACATCTGCTGTTGATAGGCGGTCACCAGCTCGGCCTCGGTGGCACGCACACGCTCGAGCCACGCCCGGCGCACATCACTGGGCAAATCGCGCATGGCCTGATCGATGAAGTGGTCGAACTTACGGCGGCGATAGAGCGGATAATCTTCACCGGGGGCTACGTCCACGCCGCGCCCATAAGGCCGCGCGGCCTCCCACTTGCGATAGAGCTTCTTGTAGCGATCGGCGTAGGGCGTCTCGGTGGTCAATTCGCGCAACGTGAACGTGTAGACGCGTTCGCGCCATTCGTTTTCCAGCAGGGCCGGGTATTGATGAATGGCATGGACCGCCGCCATCAACCAGGCGGCCATCCGATCGGCTTCACTCACGTGAATGGCGTGTTGTTGCAGCACGGTGTCGAAGCCGTGCGTTTCAGTCACGTGGCGGGCCGTGTCATCGCGCAGCGCATATTCGACGTAGAATTGCCACGTGCCTTCGGGGAAGGCGTCGTCGGGGCTTTTACCCACGAGTCTGAGCAGGTTCTGATAACCCCAGATCACGGCGGCGGGGCCGGCGAAGAAGGCGCCATAGGTCACCCGATCGAGCGCCTGTTCGACACCCTTGAACAACAGATTGATGTCGCGCCGCACCGTAGTGAGGGGCAGCCGCCGATCGGACAGGCGTGCCAGGCCGTTGAGGATCACACCCGGCACATTGCCAGCAGGCACCACCCGCGAGACCAGATCGACCACCGCGTCGACTTCGGGCAGCGTCAACGGCGTCAGCTGGCGCACCAGCTGCGAATGCGCGATAGTGCGCAGTTCTTCTGCCGTCTTTTGTGAAGCTTGTTCGAGAGAGCGATTTGTACCCATGGATGTGCGGCATGCTGCGCAACTTGTGCGGGCGCATCACACCTAATTCAAACAATGGCCTGACATGCAGCAGAGACACGAAGAATCTGCTCCGTGCCTCTGCCTGAAGGTAAGTGTATTGTAAAGGAATTCGGGAAAATCAGGTAGTGTGCATTTTGTACTGCACGCCGGGCGCTGCCAGAAAGTAAATCGCGCGGCCCCGATCACGTCCTCACGTGCTTCGGCTTCACATCACCTGGATCTGCGATCCGTTCGCGGTCTTGGTCACTTCGATGCGCGCCGGGAACGCGTCACGCAGCTCGTCAAGATGGGTAATGACCAGGATGCATTGAAAATCATCCTGCACGGCATTAATGGCTTCCACCAGTTTATCGCGCCCGGTGCTGTCGAGCGGGGCGAAGCCCTCGTCGATGACGAGCGTCTGCAATTGCGCGCCTGCGCGCCGCGCCAGCAGCTTGCTCAACGCAATGCGGATCGCGAAGTTCACGCGCATCTGTTCGCCGCCCGAATAGTTTTCATAGGGCCGCGTGCCCAGCTCGTCGGCGATCTTGATCTCCAGCGTTTCGACGGTATCACCCTTCACCGTTTCGCGCTGCGTGTCAAAGCGCAGATGCATGCGTCCGCTCGTGATCTTGGTGAGCAAGACATTGGCCTCATCCTCGATTTCAGGAATGGCTGCTTCGATGATCATGGCGGGCACGCCCTTCTTGCCAAAGGCCAGGCGCAGTTCTTCGTAAATGCCTTTTTCCTCCGCCCACTGCTTGCGTTCGGCCAGCCTCACGTCGCGCTGTTTGAGCAGCGCTGCGCACGCCGCCAGTTTTTGCTCGGCGGCGCCCAACTGTTGTCGGGCGCGCGCTTCGTCGGAGCGGGTGCGCTCGTAGTCAGCCTGAAGCGCAGCGAAGTCACCCAAGCCTGCGCGGGTAGCGCCGATCTGCGTGGCGATCTCTTCCTGCTTATTGCGATCACCTGCCAAGGCACTCTGCCATTCCGCCTGGCGCTTCTCCAACCCCCCGATCGATTTTGCCGCTTCTCGCGCGGCTTCCAGCACGGCCTGCAGCTCGGCTTCACGTCGCTGCAGGGTTGACAGTCGGCGCAGTTCAGTCTCCACCGCGGCCAGTTGATTGTCCACGGCGGCAACCTCAGGCTTAATCGCCTCCAGCCGTGCTTTGTTGTCACGAAACAACTGCCGTCGCGCTTCGACCTCGACGTTGAGCTCAGCCACCACCTGTTTGCGGTGTTCCGGCGTCAGCGCTTGACCGCACGTGGGGCACACGGGTTCAGTCGAAGACTCCAGCAAAGTGATGCGCGCCTTGAACGGTTCCACTTCCGGCACCAGCCGTTCGTTTTGCCCCCGCAAGGACGCGGCTTCTTCGCCCAGGCTGCTCTTGCGCTGGCGCAATTTGTCGCGCTCGGCTTCACGCTGTGCCAGCGCTTCGATGCGAGCCTGGGTGTCCGCTAGCTCTTTAGCGAGCGGTGTCTCATCGGCCTTCTGTCGGGCAAAGTTGAGATCGCGTTCGACAGAGGCCAGCTCGCGCTCAGCCTGGGCAATACGTTTCAGCAGATCGCCCAGCTGGGCGTCGAGCATTCCCAGTGAACGTTGCGCCTGCTGCGCCTGCTGGTATTTTGTTTCGGCGTCGCGTAATCGATCGCCCAGCTCGATCACCGCTTTCCGGGCAGCGGCTACTTCGGCCTCAAACTGTGGCTGACGTGCGGCCTCAGCGTCGATCTCGTTGAGGCGCAGATCGATCAGGCGCAGCTCGTTTTCACAGGCAGTGATTCTGGCTTTTGCCTTCGTTTCGTAGTCGTCCCAAATATCCAACCCCAGAATGTCGGCCAATACTTTTTTGCGTTCTGTCGCCGTTTTGACGGTGAACTCGTCGGCGCGACTTTGCAGCAGGAAGGCTGAGTTGATGAAGGTGTCGTAATCCAGCCGCAGCAGCTCGATGATCTTCTGCTGGGTGGCATTCATCTGCGGTTCGGCGATGGTGCGCCACGAACCCCCACCCCAGCCCGCCCCTGTTGTGACGGGGGAGGGTGCAGGGAGGGGGTTCAATATCTGAAAGTCCAGCATCCCCGCGCCGGTTCGCTTGCCCACCTTGCGACCACGGATGACACGATAGACATTGCTGCCTAACCCAAAGGTGAACTCGACCTGCATCTCGGTCTGGCCTTGATGCACCAATTCGTCGTCACGCTTCGAGCGCGAACGCCCCCACAGCGCCCACGTGATCGCGTCGAGAATGGAGGATTTGCCTGCGCCGTTATCGCCCGTCAGACAGCCGATGTGAATGCCGCTGAAGTTCAATTCGGCGTTGCGGTACGGCATGAAGTTGGTGAGTTTGAGATAGAGAGGAATCATTATTCATTTGTCATTTCAAAGATCTTCTCGGCGTGTTTGACCAGCAGCTCGATCCGATCATCCTCGACATTCTTGACAAACAGGTACTTCTCCAACAGCTGTTTCGACGTCATGCCTTCGGGCGAGAGGCCGCCCAACCGTTCGCGCACTTCGCGATCGGCTTGACGGTTGATCGCAGCGATATAGTCGGCGTCGCGTAACGCCGCGCGCAGGTCTTTCTCGCGCAGGCTGGCGTCCTGCTCGGGACGCATGCGCACGTTGACGCGCACGACGGCGTCCGTGAAATCGTGTTGCGCCAATGCCGCCTGCGCCGCCAGCGTGGGATCGTTCTCCTCACGTACGTCGAGGTTAATGGTCACGAAAGGCCGCGCTTTCACCTCGACAAACTGCCACGTCGTGTGGCCCTTCTCCAATTCGATCCAGCAGAAGCCCTTCGCTTCTTTCTCTTCGCCAAAGTCGATGCGTTCCAGGCTGCCGGAATATACCAGCGCCGGATAGCGGCCCTCGTTCAAGTTCTGATGTTTGTGGATGTGGCCCAGCGCCACGTAATCCCAGGGACCATCGCTCAGCACGCTCTTCAACACGGCCACGTCGCGCCCAATCATCACGCTGCGTTCCGAGCCATACGTCGCGCCGGAAACGGTGAAGTGCCCGGTCAAGATCGCAGGCACTTCGGGATCGAGTTGTTCGGCCAGCGCCCGGATGTTATCGCCCACCAACTCTTGCAGCGCCTTGTCCAATTCCTCGATCGATTTGCCGCGATGCTCGGCTTGCGCCAACAGGCGCTGGCGCATGGGATAGGGCGCAGTCGCCACCTGCACCTTGCCGCGCTTGGTCTCGATCACGTGCAGCGCTTCTTCCCACCCGACGATCACGTTGGACACGCCTAACGTGCGATAGATGTCGATGCTGCTGGCTTTCTTCTCCATCGCAGGCAGATCGTGATTGCCCACCAGCATCACCACGGGCACAGCGGCATCGACCAGGTGTTTCACGCGCCGTGCAAACTCGCGCTGCAAGGTCGGGCTGGGATCGCGTGTCTTGAAGGCGTCGCCCGCGAAAATGACAAGATCGACTTCGTGGCTCAGGCCGTAAGCGATTACTTCGTCAAAGCGGTGTAGAAAATCGATCACCCGGCTGTTGATGCCGGTGTTGGAATCGATGTGCCCGTAGTTTTCCATGCCGATGTGAATGTCGGCGAAGTGCAGAACGTTGATCTTGGTCATGTTTTTTGATTCTGACAGGGTGACACTGTGACTGGGTGACCTGTCACTGAAAGGATTGACCTGACTGATAGTGAGCAATTCCCGCAACCATAACCTCGACTACTTCCCCCGGCCCCCACACATTCCATTTCGATCCATTCCAGATCGCCGCCGTGCGTTCGGCAATGCCGAAGAGGCGCGCGGCTCGATCGAGTTGGTTGCGTAATACCCGCGCCCGATCGGTGGAGCTGGCCCCAAAATGCGGCAACGTGACAATCGAAAGAAGACCCAGCCCATCGATCAATGCGCCTGTGTGGGGATTCCACATGCGTGTGCCCAACGCCATCGCGCCGGCACTGGCCCCGCCGATCGTAACGCCCCGTTCGTGCGCTTTCACGATCGCATTCCAAACTTTTGAGCCGCGTAGTATTTCGACCACTAGCACCGGATCGCCGCCGGGCAGATAGATTAGTGTGGCTGCCTCAATGGTAGCAACCATTTTAGCATCGTTGGCCGATCGTTCATCCACCACCATGACCGCGTCGGCCACAGCGCCAATCTGCTTGAACCAGCGGACGCCATGGCGCGCCGCCATTTCCGGATAGTCGCGCGCCGCAGCCGTGGGCATGACAATGACACGGGCATCCGCGCCCCCCGCCGCCACCACCAAGCGCCGATCGCCGATTTCGGAACCCGCTTGAAATTCTCCGCCACCGTGCAGCGCAATCCAGCCCGCCATCACTGCGCCTTCCAGATCACCGGCAGAAATACGGGCCACTCGAACTCGAGGCTGGGGGTCGGTACCAGGGTAGGTTCGGGGGTAGGCGCCGGGCACGCTTTAGTCAATGTTGTCGCGTCAAATACGGTGCCATCCGGTTTGATCGCCAACACCGTCAAGATGCAACCTTCAATGGTGACGAAGGCCGTGTGATGCGTGGTTTCGGCATAGGCGCTGAAAGGCTGCGGCTCCACTTTGTAGACCGACGCGCCGCCGCCGCCGCTGACGATGTAGACCACGTCATTGATGGGCAGCGTACGCTCATAATCGTGATCGTGGCCGTTGATGACCAGATCCACAGCCTGTTGCTCGAAGATGGGCGCCAGGAGCTGACGTTTGGCCTCGACCCAACCTTCATGGCCGTGCGGCCCGGAACTATAAATGGCTTGATGGTAAAAGACTATCTTCCACAACTGGTGGGTGGAAGCCAGATCATCTTTCAGCCAGGCGAGTTGATCCACAGCGGGACCGGTGTTGAAGTCGAGCGCGGTGAAGTGGGCGTTGCCCCAATCGAACGAGTAATAGCGTTCGGTGTTGGCTGGATTGTTGTGGGGCAAATAGAACACATCCAGGTACGGTTGGCCGCGCTGGGTGTGGTAATCGTGATTGCCTAACGAAAGAAAAATGGGGGCACGCCGCGCCAGGGCCTGATAGGGCTGAAAGAAAAAGGGGTCATAACCCTGGGCCTGCCCGTCGGGATAGACCACATCACCGGTATGAAGTACGAAGTGCGGATCGAGCGCCACCATTTGATCGGCCACAGCGTACTGTTTGACTGAACCGATGCCGCTGTCGCCAATCACAGCGAAGCTGAAAGACTGAGCGGGACCGGTGGCCGTGCGGAAGGAGCCGCTGGCCAATTCCACACCGTCTGTCGAGACACGATACGCCACCTCGGTGCCGGTGATCAGTTCGGTGAGGGTGACAACGTGCTCGAGCGTGGGATCGGGTAGCTCGATCGAGTAGGTGTAGTCGCCCACGCCGTAATCGACCCGGCTGTTGCCGGGCACGTCAGTCCGCCAGATCACGATCGCGCTGGTGGCGGTAACCGATTGCAGATAGGGGCCGCGCGTCAAGGTGACACTGCCCGTAAAGAACAAGAGCACGACCAGACCGGGCCAAGCCGATCGGGCACA
>JAUQXC010000365.1 GCA_030834825.1 Thermoflexales bacterium | reverse complement strand
CTTCACTCTCCCCACTCCGCGAGTTGATCCAACTTCGCCCGCAAGGCTCGGCGCTGTGTCAGCAACTGCAATCTCCGCAACGCCTGCCCTTCAATCTCCCGAACGCTTTCCCGTGCGGTGACACCCAGCGGCGCCTGTCCATCGAGACCAAAGCGACGAACCAGCAGCAACCGCTCACGGGCATTCAACGGTTCGCCGCGCTGTTGCAGCCAGTGGGCCAACATCCGACGTTCCCGTTCCGATAAGCCGCGGCGGGCATGCGGGCGCGACTCGATTTATGGTGCGAACATTAGGACTTTGGTGTTACTGGCATCGGCGACAATCCGCCTGACCACTTCGATGGCCGCACCGAAGTGCTGTGCCACATCAAGCGGGCAGAACTGCTAGGCGATGAGAACACGAGCCTCTGGGACTTGCATCGGAGTCAGAGCGACGAGAGGCATTTCAATGGGCTGCACTTGAGCATGAGCAGGATTGACACAGAGAGGGCACTCACAAATTGGCCGACTCGCCTCGTGAGTGGGGAGTAGACCGTGGCGCATTTCCCAGGCGACCCGCCGAGCCGAACGCTGCCAGCCTTCTAGCCAGAATAGTGGGAGATTGTCGTGCTGCTCCCAGATCAGACCGATCCACAGCCAGCAGTCTTCATGCCAAATGATCTTAGCCTGGAAGCGCCGCGCGGCGGAACGTCCCCAGCGTTCGAGCCAACCTGCATGGAGATGCGCCAGGAGATCCAGGATTGATTCAGGCGGCTTGTGAAGGAACATCTCCTGGATTGCACCAAACTTGAGTGATAAGCCACTAGGCGCAGGTCGCACTCATTCCTGCCAAGCGGTACCATCGTTCGCGTCAACAAACAACAGCGCCTGATCTTTCACCGAGATCAAGCGCTGTGTTCGAAGCGGTTTATTCAGAGCAAATTGCCTTTGCATTGATGGAGTGCTTCCGCTGGATTGTAATCCAGTGGCTGGGAACAGCGGATTGTCACATCGCACATGCACGCAGTGGGTGCATGTGTGTCCGCGTGCTGGCACCTTGCCTGCCGCAACGTGACGGAGGCGTGCTGGGCATATCGGGCATCGAGGTGGCTGTTCACAAGCATTGCAAGCGGGCTTCTGGATTTCCGCTTTGGCGTATCCAGGCTCCACTGTAGCCTGGCGGCATGCTGAGCTACAGCACAAAGGAATGACGCTGACGCGACGGCTGAGCAGTAACGCAGTTTTTCAGAGACCGGGTTTCTGCACAACATCCTGCAACACAACCAGGTGGTTGGACGTTAATCGCTCAAGTCCGCCTCGAACGTAGAAACCCGGTTTCTTTAGTAAGGTGACGCTTAACCCTCGGAGGGATGAAGATTGGCCTTCCGAGGGTCACCTCATTCCTAAGACAGCTCACACTTAGGGCGGTATAAGACTAAAAAGCCCAAGGACGAACATTGCGAAGAAGAAGATAATACTAAAGATCATTCCGAGTTCAAACATGTCGGAAGAATACCACCTCTTATTCAATAGATAAAGTACTGACGTCTCTGGAGATGTCAAGGCGTCTATACCGATCAGCATGCCGAACAGTGGAGCAATAATCCTCATGCTGAGATTATACTCTGATAACACACCCGTCCCAATAAACCCTAAAAGGATTAACACTGAGAGGATCTTCCGTGATTTTGTGGTCATAGGCTTTGGCCCTTCGCGGCTTTTACTGAAAAGCTGCACTGCACTCGCCACAAGGATCTGCTGCATAGCTAGCAACGACGCGTTCCCATACTTTGTTACGTGTCGGCCCAGGTGTTTGGAATGTCCAGTTCCAAGATTCAAATCTATTGTTCATAGCAGAAGGGAGAGGAAGAGTACCACCGACAGACATTCCTAATTGCCCTCCAACTCCGCTTGTGTAAATTACCCCAGTGTAACATCTACCCATTAAGCCTAATACCTCACCTTTCGGCCATTTTTGCTCACCCGCTATCAATTAGCGCCGATGGCGGATCAAACACCGCTTCAGGGACTTGCATCAGTTTCAGTATGCGGCGCTGGAGTGGCGCGCGTGCCGTGACTTCGTACCAAATTTGGGTTGCGCTGGCATGTCGGTAAAGCGTGATGTCATCGAACGCTTTCAGGAGTCGTTCTGCCGTGGGTTGATCGGTGGCGCGATGAGGATTGCCCGCATACAGGCCCGTGAGCGTTTCACAGGAAGTCGCCAGACCGCGTCGTACGACGAACTCCGTGAGGGTCAGCACCCGCAGCGCGATCCCTAGCAACAAGACCAAACCGCGGATGCGGTTATCGTCTTTCAAAAACAACGGCGTGATCGCCAGCAGACCGCCTTTCAATCGGTGGAACCCATGTTCCGGTTGCCATTCCTGTCGATAACCATTGACCGCTCCTGCCAAACTGAGGCGACGGGCAGACGTGTTGGTGACATACACACGCCACCCCGCCAAGCGAGCGAAGCAGTCGAGAGCGGCCCGCCGCCGCTTGAGTTTGACCGTCCACGTAGGCGTCTCCACGGTTTGCGTCGGTCGAGTGGGGCCAGGCCGACCGCGACCAAGATAGCGTGTCTGGCGCTCGATGTGTTCGGCATCGCCTACTTCCCAGTAATCCGCGACGGTGTAGCGCGTCAAGATGGCTTGCGCGCGTTTTTCCAAATCCGCCTGCGCGCGGGCGGGCTTCAAGGCCCGCAAGGCGGTTTCGGCTTGGGTCAGGCGGTCGCGCACCCCGGCTTGTTGTCGTTGCGCAGGCGCTGCGCTCTGCAGGACCAGCCGCCGCTCCAGCCACGTCACGGTTTCCGACGTGTCGGGATTTTGCCAGAGGCACTCCCCTTGGACTTCAAAGCCCTGCCCGACGGGCGGCGCACGGCGTGCTGGGTCGGGCAAGCGAATGGCGCGGGGTGCACTCGGCGGGTTGAGCACCCACGCCTCCAATTCGGCAGGGGTATTCCCCCTCATCGGCAACGGGGTCCAGTAAAAACCCTCCCCCGCGTGAATCTGCGCTCGATTCGCCAGGCTCGCCAACTTGCAGTCACCCACCGTCAGAAAATCAGCGTGCCCGATGACGGCCCGCAACCGTTTCCAAGTG
>JAUQXC010000364.1 GCA_030834825.1 Thermoflexales bacterium | reverse complement strand
AGTTGATCAGCTTGTCGAGGACGGCATTAATATAGTCGGCACGCCGATTTTGATAATCCAGGTAGTAAGCATGCTCCCACACGTCCAGGGTAAGGAGTGGCTTCAGGCCTGTGGTCAAAGGGACTTCGGCATTGGCGGTCTTCACCACCTTGAGCATGCCGCCCTCGAGGACAAGCCAGGCCCAACCACTCCCGAACTGTGAAACGGCCGCGCTGGCCAGCTCTTTCTTGCAGGCGTCGACGCTGCCGAAGGAAGCCTCGATTTTCTGCTTGAGTGCGGCGGGCGGTTCGCCTCCTCCCTGCGGGGTCAGGCTGTTCCAGTAGAATGTGTGGTTCCAGGTTTGCGCCGCGTTATTGAAGATCGCAGTTTTTTCTGGTTGCCCTGCGGTACCGGTGATGATCTTCTCCAATGACAGGTCGGCATATTCTGTGCTCGCAATCAGCTTGTTCAGGTTGTCCACGTAGCCTTGGTGATGTTTGCCGTAGTGAAAACTTATTGTTTTGGCTGTGATAACCGGCTCGCAGGCGTTTTCGGCATACGGCAGAGGCGGCAAGACGTGGGGCATTGCTGCACCCGCTACGGTTGAGGCATTGCTTGTGTCTAACTTGCTCACGTTGGTCTCCTTGCGGTTGGTGATGCATAACGGCTTCCGCGAGTAGCGGTCGTGGGGCGTCTTCGATTTTCAAGTTATCATCAAAATGCAATCCACCAGCCGGCAACCTCCTTTTCTCTTCTCACTTCCGGGCTTCGGCGAAAATGCGCGCAGACCATCGCGCTCATTCATTTTCCAAAGAATGCCGTACTGGGTCTTGCGCTAACTCAACATAGGATAGTCGAATCACGCGCCGTTGACTGTAAGCGTGGGACTGATTTTTTTGTCGGTGTTTAGACTACACGGGCGAATTGCCGGCAGACAATGTGCTTTAAGTGACTGATAGCGAAGACCGCCGCTTGACTGACCCTACCCGCCTTTCAGCCAATCACGCGAAATCAACCCGATCACTTGGACGCCACCCATTTGCCAGAGATAACCACCGCCCAGCGCGTCACGCCTTCGGCGTGGCGTGGATCGAGGATGAGCGAGGCGGACGTTTCAGGGTGCCGCCAGGCAGCCCAGAAGTCGGCCAACGTTACCGTCCAGTACGAGTCGCCACCCACGGTATTCTCAAGGTAGATCACTTGCCGATCGACATCGAGGCCCAGCACTCGCGCGAAGTGAGCCAGGTTCGGCGTTGACGCAGACGGCGCACCCTGTGCAACATTCAACTTGACGTCGACGATGACGATGTGGCCAGCTGTCAGTTCGCGATAGAGATCGCCCAGTGTACCCCGGTCCAACGCGCGAACGGAAGTCGCACCAAAGGCTTGGCCTAACGCGGCCACAAAATAGGACGGCTGGATACCCGTCGCCGGTTGATAGTGTTCACTGGCGACCTGAGCGATGACGGCGACGAGCGGAACCCAATCCTTGCCGCCCAGAGCGGCGGCCGCCGCGACCAGACCGCAGGCATTTTTGCCGTAACCCGCCAGCGACGAATCAATGTCGTAATATTGTGAGACTTTCTGGTGGGTGTTCAAATCAACCTGCGTGGTCTGAACCGGCAGATTGACGCGATCGAGATAATCGACCAATTCGTTGTACTGGATGTTGAAGTCATCCACCTGACTGAAAGTTGCGCCGTTGCGGACGGCCCGCGCGGTATCGAGTAAGCGCTGCTGCTCGGCGGGAAGGGCCGTCGCGGCGAGCACAACGAGATTGGCCGCCGGTGACAGCGTCGATGATTGCGTGATAGCGGTCACCCATTGGGACACAGTGACGGGCTGAGACGCTAGGGAGCTATTCCCGCCGCACCCGGCGAGTAGCAGTCCCAGCACCAACAGCCTCAAGACGGTTCTCATGGTTGCCCTTTTGTCCGATTTTTGAAGACCCTCTCACAATCGTAGACCCTTCACGCAGCGCTGGCTATCAGCGCACGGCGGATTAAGCTGTCGGTGTTAGGACTACACACGCGCGGCTCATAAAAAATGGCCCTGCACTGTGCAGGGCCATTCGTTTCAGCAGGTGAGTCAATTTTTCCCAGTGAGTTCCGGTCTAGGCTCGGATCCGT
>JAUQXC010000363.1 GCA_030834825.1 Thermoflexales bacterium | reverse complement strand
TACGTCAGCCAGTCCGATACCGGTCAAACCGCCGGAGCCGTTATTCTAACGCCAACCGCGGGCACGAATTTTTCAGGGACTGTCTTGGCCAGTGACTGGATCAGCGAATCCGGAAGCCTGCTCAGTGGTGGTAATCTGTTGGTCAATGAAGGTCGAGCGGGAACCGTTGCGCCACCTTACTATTCGCCCAGCCGCACTCTGGAATTCGTCGCCACCTTTCAAAATGCGGAATCTCAGCATATAGGGTTTGGCGTAGACCTCAGTGAACCACCCTGGGCCATCTTTTCGACAGGCGATGGATCTCAATTACGTGCACGCACAGACAACGGACCAGACACAGAACTCACCACACCACTTGGCACCAGCTATTTCGGCGCACCGCATCTCTATCGAATCGACTGGCAGCCCACCGATGTGGTGTACTGGATAGACGGCACGCCTGTGGTGACACATACCGTGGAATTCACCCAAGCGATGCATCCTGTGGCTGCTGACTTCAACACCACAACGGTCAGCCTGGCGCTGAATTGGATCCGAATGAGTGATTACGCCCCATCGCCCTGCACGTTTGAATCCCGTGTCATCAATTCGGGGGCCGACAACACGACCTGGACTAACTTTACCACGACAGTGGCCCAACCCGCCGGAACGGCCATCACGTTTGACGTGCGCGCCTCGGCGGACAACAACACTTGGTCAAGTTGGCAGATGGTCACATCGACTACCATCAGCCTCACCGGGCGATACGTACAATATCGCGCCATATTGACTTCGACCGATCCGCTGGTGACGCCGCAGTTGTTAAGCGCCGACTTTGGCGGCTCGCCCCTGGCAGTTGAGTTGAAGTCGATTTCCGCAGCCCCCACGGTGTCACCAGCCCGCAGCTGGCCGATCGTGATCTTGATCACGGCAGGTCTGTTGTTGGGCATAATCTGGCAGCGCTTTGCCGGCCGGAAGAAACCGGCCTAGAGCGCTTCCCATTTTGATTTACGCCCTGCTCCTGCTCGCTCTGTGTAGCCCTATCCAGCGGATGTGACCACACCGCAGTCCCACGGGAGGCTCACGCACTGCGTAGCCTTCCTGTGGGACTGCACGCACGCCTTGTCCGCCATGTTATGGCGGAGGCGCGCTCACCTAGTGCGCCGCCCAGCCGTAGGCTGGGGTACGGCGGGGCGAGTGTCCGCTCTGAGCGTAAACAATTTAGGAATTCGATCTAGATCATCACTCTGCCACAATTACGACACTCGGCTTCCAGAAACAGCGAAGCCGAGTGTCACACTTCTATGGTACCACCCAATAAAGTCTCTTACTGCACCGGCGCCTCAAGGACTTGAACCAGATTCTGAATATAGAACAGGTCACCGCGTGCAAAAGCTGGCACATCCAGATATCTCGCCAACTCGTCCTGCGTGGCATTCGAAATCATGGACTTGGCCGCAAACAGCGCCGCATAATCATACAGCGGTTGAACGATACTTTCCGCATAGCTGGCTTCAAACCAGGTCACAAACCAGTACGGAGCCACTGAAGTATAGAGATCGATCGCCGCCGTGGCCGTGCTGCCGGCATGGTCGGCGAGATAGTCGCCCAGCTCCGGCGTCAGAAACATGAAGTTGCGCGCCACACTCAGCGTCTGACCGTAATGGTGTTCATCCGGTCCCCACGGATTATTGATGGTCTGTGCCAGATTGGCGGCTCGCGAGCTGAGCAGTGAGTTCAAGGTGGCCTGTTTGTTGTTGGCCTCCGTCGTGTTGCCTGCCAGTTTGGCCAGTTGAATATAGCCAAGGTAGCCGGCGATCCAGGCATTGTGCGCTTCCGGATGTTCCAGCAGTGTCGCTTGATCCGGCGGCGCGGTCAGCCGCGATCTGCAGCTATTAAAGATGGTCTGAGCGTTACCCACGACTTGCGCATACTTCCAGAGCGCATAAAAAGTGTGGGGCGGCCAATTCCAACCAGAATAACCGGGTTCCTCTGATGTGGGCTGCATTCCACTCATAGCAGATTCGACTTCCGGTGGCAAAGTAGCCCATTCACGACTCGCTCCCACCCAGCCGGTGTGTGTATACTCGCAAGGCGAATAATTGTTGTACTCGTTTTGCAGATACGTCTTCACCTGCGCCTGCAATGTCGCTGAAAGATGCGGGTAGGCCAGGGCCAAAGATTGGAGTGTGTCTGCACTATTGTGGAAATAGTCTGTCAGGTTGTCGCCCTGCTCCCAGCGATAAACCAGCCCGAACGATCCGTGTATTCCAAAGCCTGGCCGCAAATGACCCGCCGCGAGAATCTTCTGAACCTCGCTCGCCAGTTTGTCGCGCAGTGCAGTGGCGCTTACGGCCAATGGTTGAAGGGAGCGTTTCTGTATTGGCAGGCTGGACAATTGTCGTGAGCCACCCGTTGGCGACCACGCAATGATGGAATTGCCACGATGCATGTACACACGCCCGCGGTAGGGGACGGGAGGATTCTGATCGCCATGATACCCGTACACGCCATTCCGGCCAGCCGCCTGGCCATTCCAGCCTGAATTAGTCTGACTATTGCCAAAGACTTGAACCGCATTAGATTCAAAAATGCCCGTGGTGCGGACATTATAGCCGCCGACTAAATGGTCTAAATCATAGGAATAATAGTTCCACGCCTGGCCGGTAGTGACGTCAAACGCGCCCCCCGTGCGATCGCAGCATAAATTCCAGTAAACGACATTGCCCCCAGCGGAGTACCCCATCGGCTCATCGTTGGCCTGGGTCCAGGCCGAGGAAGTCTTGAGCCACTTCGTCCCCATGTACCAGCCGGCGACCTGGCCCCGCAGGGAGTAGTGTCCGTTGACCTCATAGGTTTGAGCCAGGTAAAATAGTCCGTCACCGCCGACAACCGGGGGATAACGCATGCCGCTGCGAGTACCCCACCAGAAGAATGGAACGTAGTCGGGGTTTCCATTGCCATTGATATCAAAGGTCACTTCCTGCCCGGTGGCCGTGCTGAGAACAAAGGTACTTCGACGGTACGGTTTTTGCTCCCAGTAGGCGGCAGCCGATGAAATATCCATTCGCCCTTGGGCATCGCGTGGGCCAATCTCGCCCTGGCTTCCATAAGTGGGATAGAGGAATTCGTCGCCGTCCAGGTTCTCCAAGTCAGAAGTCGGGCCGGGTGGCACCAGCCGATAGTTCTCGCTGCCCGCCAAGACCACCACATCGCTCTTGGTCTGCGGATTTGTGTAAATGACCGGCCACCAGGAGTGGAAGCCTGTCACGGGCAGCCGGGCCGACTTCCAAACTTGAGCCCCGGTCGTAGCATTGAGTGCGTAAGCATATCCGGCATCCGAGGCGAAATAAACGACACCGTTTTTGTAAGCTGCGGAAAAATGGATGGGAGCACCGGCCTGGAACTTCCAGGCCAACTTTCCCCGGCTGGCATGGTCATGGGCATAGATGGCGTAAAAATAACCATCACGATTGCCCAGATAGACCAAGCCGTTCACGACAACCGGGTTGGTATCATAGCCGGCGGCAGCGCCGTCAAATGTCCACAACTTCTGACCCGTGTTGATGTCGACAGCGTGTAGCTTGTGGTCGAATCCGCCGACGTAGGCCACGCCGTTCGCAATCGTCGGCGAGTGCCCCAGCGGCAGATCGGTAGCATAGACCCAGCTGGTGGCCCCCGTTTGCGCGTTAAGCGCATAGAGGCCGTTGGCTGTCGATACAAACAAGGTATTGTTTGCCGCCACGACCTGCACCTTGGCAGGAATGTAAGCATCGATTACCCGATACCACTCCGGATGAAGAGTGCCCCGCACTTCGTCGGGTGTCCATGAAGTACGTTGCGGGTTTGCCCCTGCCATCGACCAGCTTTTCTCAGTAGAGGGCTGCATGATTAAGGGCAGAAATACTTTGGAGCCCGCTCCCGGCGCCTGTGTAGTCGTCAAAAGGGATGTCGCCAGCAAGCGCGAAGATTGAAGATCCTGCGAGGGACTTCCCGTCTGAGCCAAAGGTAGTGGCCATTGAGCTGCCACTGCGATTAAGTTAGGTTGCCAAACTGGTAGCGCTGCCAATAGGCCGATAATTACTGTCCAAACAACTATCCGTTTAAGAGATTTCTCTTCGCTCATGTTTCCTTCCTTGAATATTAGTGCACATTAGCAAGATCAATATTGAACAAACCCCACGCAAACCATCATAGCAATTTTGTGCACACAAGTCAGTAGTACACATGCACTAATAGTTAGATTTTTTGACAGTACATTGGTACTTTTTTGATATTATGTAATACGGAGCGCACACACAAAAGACGGCTACTGCAACAGCAATAGCCGTCTAGCTGGCGGTTGCCAGCAACCAGAAAGTTGATGTTAAACCTGTGGGGCGCGCAACTTCTCCCACTCAGGCCGAGTATCTTTTGCATCCAGCTGTTGGCGCAGGTCGAAGATTTGATCGCGCAGCAAGGCGGCCTTTTCAAACTCCAAGTCCTTTGCCGCCTGCTTCATGTCCTTTTCCAGTTCCTTAATCAGACGGGCCAATTCATCCTTGGGCATCTTCCCGCCCACGGTGTAAGCCTCACGCGGTTCAGCCACAGTGTGTTCGACCTGGCTAATCAAGGCCCGCACCGCCTTCACCACGCTCGCCGGCTCAATGCCGTGTTCTTCATTATATTGCACCTGAATCTTGCGCCGGCGATTCGTCTCGTCGATCGCCCGCTGCATGGAGTTTGTCACCTTATCCGCATACATGATGACCTTGCCATGCACGTGCCGCGCCGCGCGCCCGATCGTCTGAATCAGCGAAGTCTCACTGCGCAGAAAACCTTCCTTGTCTGCATCAAGGATGGCGACCAATGAAACCTCAGGCAAATCCAACCCCTCACGCAGCAGGTTGATGCCGACGACCACATCATAGTAACCCAACCGGAGATCGCGCAGAATCTCAACACGTTCGAAGGTTTCCACTTCACTATGCAGGTAATGGACCTTGATGCCGATTTCCTTGAGATAATCCGCCAGATCCTCGGCCATGCGCTTGGTCAGGGTGGTGACCAGCACGCGGTCGCCCATGCTGATGCGCGCGTGGCACTCGGACATCAGGTCGTCGACCTGGGTGGCCACCGGCCGGATCTCGACCTGCGGGTCGACCAGGCCGGTCGGGCGCACCACCAGCTCGGTGATCTCGTCGCCCGACTCGCGCAGCTCATAGGGTCCGGGGGTGGCCGATACGTAGATGCTGCGCGGCGAGCGCGCCTCCCACTCCTCGAAACGCAGCGGGCGGTTGTCCAGCGCCGATGGCAGGCGGAAGCCGAACTCAACCAGCGTTTCCTTGCGCGAGCGGTCGCCCTTGTACATCGCGCCGATCTGCGGGATGGTCACGTGCGATTCGTCGA
>JAUQXC010000362.1 GCA_030834825.1 Thermoflexales bacterium | reverse complement strand
CGGGTTCTACGTGGATGCCTTTATCGATCCGACTGTGCCACCACTGTCATATCCTTTTGAACACTACGGCGAACCCTATGCAGGTGTGCCGCCCATTGCGGCTGGCGAATCGATCACGGTGGTCATGCCCAACCTGGTGTTTACCCCGGCCCAGCGGTCCATTTTGTACTTTAAGCTCGATAATTTTGACTGTAGCCCGCTTGATAATACTGATCCATGTCTACCCAGTCACTCGTTAGGCGGCCTGGTCCCAGAGTACAACGAGCAAAACAACGTGATCGGGCCGATCGCGCTGACGGGATTCACCGTGAACCTGCCGCTCATCTTAAAGAATGCGCATTAACCACCATGGTCCGTGACTTTCACTATCGCTGGGAATGGCGGCTGCGCTCCACACCAGAGCAATTGTGGCCGTACGTCTCAGATACACACCACTTCAACCGGGTGGCGGTAGGCTACACGGTGCACGCCATCGCAGAAGACGACGCGGGCGTGCAGCAAGTGCGCGCGCAATACTTCGCGCCGCTGGCCTGGGACGAACATCCTTTTGAATGGGAACGCCCTTATCGCTTCGGCGTCGTGCGGCGTTTTCACGGCCCGATCCTGCGTGATTTCATCGTCAACACCACGCTGGTCCCTAATGCGAGCGGGACGCTGCTGCGCTACGAAGTCACCGCCCGCCCGGCCACATTTCTTGGCCGGGTGGCGATCCCCCTTCAAATTGGATTGATCTCGCGCCGCCGCTTTGAACACGCCTTCCGCCAGATCGACGAATTCCTACAGCACCCGATCGGGTCACGGGCGCCCTTCGCTGCGCCGCGCCCGTTCATCACCGGCGAAGCCACACACCGCATGCAGGATATCGCCCGCAGCTTATCCGGGGAGGGTTATCCCACCGATCTGATCGAGCGGCTGATTGACTGCGTCAGCCAGGCGGACGATGAGGAGGTAGCCCATCTTCGGCCTTATGCCCTAGCCGATCGGTGGGGGGCGCCCCGCCGAATTGTGCTGGAGCTATGCCTGGCGGCCACACGCCACAGCCTGCTCGATCTGCGCTGGGATGTAGTCTGCCCCATGTGCCGTGGCGCCAAGACTTCTGTGCCGCAGTTGAGCGACGTTCACGATCGAGCGCATTGCCCCTCCTGTCGCATGGACTTCGACGTCAACTTCGATCACACGCTGGAAGTGACCTTCCGACCCAATGCGGTGCTGCGCCGGGTGGAGCTCGTCGAGTACTGTGTGGGCGGTCCGCAACTAACGCCGCACGTGGTAGCCCAGCAGATCATGGCGCCCGGTGAAACGCGCACCATCCAGGTGGCGTTGGACAGCGGCGCACATCGCGTGCGTGCTCGATCCAATTTGCCGCATGCGATCGGGGGACATCTCGATCTGCACGTCACGTCCGATCCGGCCGAGCAACCGGCGTCCACCATCACCCTGCAAGCCAACGCCGGGGGGTGGTCAACCGATCGGAAGGTGGTGGCGCCCGCTGCGACCATCACGCTGAGCAACCACACCCCGGCCGCCCAGGGCGTCGTCATCGAGCGCGTCGCGTGGAACGATCAAGCCGTGACCGCCGCCGAGGTCAGCACGGTGCAGGCGTTTCGAGATTGGTTTGCGACGCAAGCGCTGCGTCCCGACGTCCAGCTGGGCATTACGCACCTGGCCATTCTCTTTACCGATCTGCGCGATTCCACCCAGCTTTATCGCCTGATTGGCGATGCGCCGGCCTTTGGGCGTGTGCTGGAACATTTCGATGTGCTGCGCCGCAGCGTGGACGATCACGCCGGAGCACTGATCAAAACGATCGGGGATGCAATCATGGCGGCGTTTCTCGATCCCGCGCAAGGCGTCGCGGCTGCGCTCGACATCCTGCGCGGCATGGCCGCGCTCAATCGCACGCGCACCGACTATCCGCTGCGTTTGAAAATGGGACTGCATGCCGGGCCGGCAATTGCCGTGACGCTCAACGAGCGGCTGGATTATTTCGGCACCACCGTTAACATCGCCAGCCGTCTGGAAGGGCAGGCTCAGGGAGATGATTTGATCGTCTCAACCGAGGTGCTGCGCCAGCCGGCGGTGCAGCGCTTGTTACGCGACAACCATGTCGCCAGCGAAGAATTCAAGGCCCGGCTCAAGGGGTTTATCGACGAGGAATTTCAGCTTCACCGGATCAAACTGGGCGAAGAACAGCGGGGCAAGTGACTGGCTTGCCCCGCTGACCATAGGCTGGCCGGTCAGGTTAATCTCAACCGCTGCGCCAGGTCGCGCAGCTGGCTGAAGCTCACCGGCTTTACCAAGACAAGGTCAGATTCCGATCTAAGCATGTCAGCGCTGATCGGATCCGCTGAAGCAATCACCACCCTGGTCCTGGCGAGCGCCGGGTTCGCGCGCAGCTGGCGCAACAAGATTTCACCTGACACATTCGGCAGATGCAGATCCAACACCACGAGACTGGGGATCACCTCTTTTAACCGGCGCTGGGCCACCGCACCATCCGAGATGATTTCTGTCGCAAACTGTGCGGCCTGCAGCGCTTCACCAAAAATGGCGGCTAGATCTTCATCGTCCTCAATGATTAACGCCAACGGATTATCGTTCACGAATGCCCTCCGCAGTAAGATTCAATGGCAGGCTAATGGTGATGGCGGTCCCCGTGCCCACACTGCTCACGAGTTGTACTTCCCCCCCCATCAAAGTGACCAACTGCTTGACGATCGAGAGGCCCAAACCGGCTCCGCTATGTTTGCGTGTGGTCAAACTATCGACTTGGCGAAACATATCAAACACATAGGGTTGCTCGTCCAGCGGAATCCCCGCGCCGGTATCGATGACTTGCAGCGACCAGTGTGCCGGATCGGGTCGATCGATCTTGACCGTGATCGAACCGTTGTCTGTAAACTTGATGGCATTTGTCACCAGATTGGCCAGCACCTGCAGCAAGCGTTGTGAATCGCCCAACATCGACTGCGGCACTTCCGGCGCAATGTGTGTGATGAAGTCCACTTTTTTGTCTTTGGCCAGCTGCCCCGTCATCGAGAGGAGTTCCTCCAGCAATGCATCCGGAGTAAAGGGAGCCGACACCAGCTTCAGCCGACCCGCTTCCAGGCGCGCGCGATCGAGTAGATCGTTGACCAGGTTGAGCAGACGTTTGGTATTGGTGATCAGCCGTTCCACGACATTGCGCTGGCGTTCGTTTAGCGGACCGTGCACCTGCTCTTGCAGAATTTCCCCATAGCCCATAATCGCGCCCAGCGGTGTGCGCAATTCATGCGAGACCATGGAGACGAACATGCTCTTCATGCGATCCAGCTCCGCCTCGCGGGTAATATCGCGAAAAACCGCCACCGTGCCGCGACCCGTTTCCTGCTGGATGTGAATGGGCGCAAAGCTGGCGGACAGCGTTTTGTTGCCCCATTGCAGCCGCAGACCCGGCAACCGCTCCGCGCTTTCCTGGTGATGCAGCTGATCCAGCACGGCCTGTTGATCGCTCACATTCACTACCCCGGCCATCAGCGTTTCAATGCGATACCCCACGATCTGACTGGGCGGCAAATTCAACAAGCGGGAAATGGCGGGATTGACCACCGAGGCCTTGCCCAAACTATCGAAGACGATCACCCCATCGGCAATGCTTTCCAAAACGGCTTGACTCTTACTGGATTCCAGTTGTACGCGAATCAACGCATCGGCCAGGTCGCGGGTCCGATCGGCGACACGGTGATCCAATTCGGCGTTGATGGTGCGCAGGTCGGTCAAGGCCTGCTCCAGGCTGCGGGCAGACAACCAGCTGACGAGCGCGATGAGTTGGAACAAAACGATTTCGACAAAAACGGTGGAAAGCACCGAGGGCGAGAGAAGGTTATTCGCCAGCGCCAGTCCGAGCAGTCCAATACTGGACAGGATGGCCATCAGAAAGGAAGTCCACGGCTTCAATAACACGCTCGCAATGACGATCGGCAGGATATAAGTCATCGTGGAACGGCCAGCCACCAATTGTAGCGGCTCATCCGAGAGGGTAATGAGCATGATCATTCCCAGCAGAAAAACGACTGCCGCCAGACGCACGTTGCCAGAACGATTCAGGAAATAAATTCCGGAAATGAAGACTACACCAACCACCGAAGTGGCGAGCAAAAGTAATTCATCCTGGCGGCTCCAGCCAGAGATAAAGTTGGCAATTAAACCGATCAGCCCAAAGGCAAGAACGCCTGTGCCGAGGCCGGGTAGCAGCAAGATGTTGAGCAGGCGACCACGCCGCGCCACATCTTGATTAGGGTGTTTAACGTGAAGAAGCTGTTCCAGTTTTTTGCCGATGGTTAACCTAAGTTCGTTCACGTATTCCTCCCGCGGGGGATACCGAGATTGAGCAATATCTTATCACATCTCACTCACAAGGAAAGCCGTAATAGCAAGATCGCAGATCATTCAGGGAACGTGCCCGACTGTGTCTTCGTACAGAATCAATGCACCCAGAATGGTGGCCCGCACCACATCATAGGGGGCATATAAAACTTTGCCAATGTACAAAGGAGGGTACTTCTCGACCGGATCCCCGACGTGGGCCGCCAGATAATCTGCCGCGCGGTGCACAACATCCAGCTCTCTCAAATGATAACGGCGATGATAATGCAACAAGGCAACCAAAGCATAGGCAGTTTCCTCTGCCGTGCTTATCTGAAAAAATCCCCAAGCGCCATTGGGCCGCTGAGTATGCAAAAGCCAATCGATGCAGGGAAAATGAGCAAGGACCGAAGTCATTCCTTCCATCAACAAAGCGACCAGGGCGTGAGAGGTCGCATAGTAGGGCGAAGCATTCCACTTATCGATCCAATACAGGTTATAGGTCAGCTGGGCCATCAACGCAGTGAGTATCGCATCTCGTGTCGCGGCTCGCTCCGGGAATTGTGGCAAATAATGCAGGGCCTCCAGCGCATGGACATTGGTGGAAATACTGCTGTTGCGTTCAAAGGCATAGGTCCGAAATAGCAAGGTCTTGTCATCCTGAAATCCTGCCAGCACGGCGGGATCGACCGCACACCCTATCTCCGCTAAGAGCCGCGCCGTCACGGAAGTCGAGTCGCCATCCATCACGAGGAACGTGGAATCAATGCTGATACCTTGCGGGGTAAGTGCGGCTTGCAATTCAACCCAATGCTCGGGCTGGGCGAATTCGGTCAGGGGTCGCCCACTATAACGCAGCGAATTGAGTGTCCAGACCAAGTCAAAATT
>JAUQXC010000361.1 GCA_030834825.1 Thermoflexales bacterium | reverse complement strand
CACCCTCGGTAGCGCGGATGGTGGGACCGGGCACGCGTCCGTTGTACGCCCACGCCGGAAAAAATACACCCGGCGCGATCTCGATTTCTTTATCCACGGCGAAGAAATCGTATTCGCGCAGCGTTTGCCCGTGGGGCAGGGTGCTAACTTTGCCATAGTCAAAATCGGTCAACATGGCTGTCGGGTCGAAGCCGTTGGTTTGTTCTGGATCGACATCGCCGGCCATGACGTTGCCGCCGTGAAGGCTGGTGTGATCGATCGGCGGTTGAAGCGCCAAGGCACGATCCGCCGGGTCGGGCAGAGTGATCATGGCTGTGGCTCCGGCAACGCCCAGCACTCCCGCCGTGCCAGCTTTCAGAAAACTACGCCGATTTATTGGTGTCATGGTTTCCCCCCTGATATTTTCAATTTGTTTCTTGCCGCGCAGATTCCCCGTGTCCGCGTGGTCCCCCGTCGAGAGCGTGGTCAAGTCACAACGGCCCGCTGCGCCAAAGATCGACCTTCGTCCGTCAAGATTAACGATCCACCTTCATCACGTAGCAGACCGTGTTGTTCGGCGTAGCGCACCACGCGCCGCGCGAACGTCATATCCCAGCGCATGTGTTCGCGCAGATGCTCGACCCGGCTTTCGCGCACAGCCTCAAGCGTGCCCTCGTGATTCAATAAGTGAATGGTCAACATCGTCTGCGCGAATTCCCAGCGCTGCCGCCTGCGGCGTCGCGCGATGGCGATGAGGCCGCGATCGGGGGCCAGCAGATAGACGAGGCCGAAGATCACGCCCGCCATCGTCGCCATTGCTCCGGCGATCGAAGCATCCAGCCCGCGCGCCAGCCAGTAACCGCCGATCGCGCTCAAAGCCCCGAACAGCACACTGAGCCCGATCAGGCGTGCCAGCCGATCGGTGAGCAGATAAGCCGTGGCCGGTGGCGCGATCATCAAAGCGACTACCAGGATCGATCCGACCACGTCAAACGCCCCCACCGCCGTGATCGAGACCAACCCCATCAACACGTAGTGGATGACGAGCGGGACAAAACCCAGGGCCGCGGCCAGCCCAGCATCGAAGGTGGCGAGCTTTAGTTCCTTGTAGAAGATGATGATGAAGAGCAGATTCAATACGAGGATGCTGCCCATGAGATATAAGGCGCGCGGCCCTAGGTCCGCGCCAAACACAACGAGGCGATCGAACGGCGCAAAGGCGAGCTCGCCCAGCAGCACCGCGTCGGTGTCCAGATGGACGTTGCCGGCAAACTTGCTGATCAAGATCACGCCGATGCTGAACAAGACCGGGAACACCAGGCCGATGGCGGCATCTTCTTTGACGAGCCGCGTGCGCACGATGAGCTCAACCAATGTCACCGTCAAGACTCCCATCGCCGCGGCACCCAAGATTAATAACGGCGATGATAGATCCTCCGTGATGAAGAAGGCCAGCACGATGCCCAGCAAAATCGCGTGGCTAATCGCATCGCTCATCAAGGCCATCCGGCGGAGCACCAGAAATACGCCAGGCAGGGCGCAGGCCGCGGCCACGACGACGGCAATGAGTTGAATTTCGATCTGAAGAGTGCTCATAGTTGCTTTATCCACTAACCGGAAGCATAAAACGCCCTTACCCCGGTTGCATTTTACACTTCGGATTGGCTCATTTTCTTTTCCGCTTCCGCGCGGCCCAGCTGCGTCAATGCATATTCGTGCCCGTTAACTTGCTGCACCCAGCCCAGGCGGCGCATTTCGTCGAGGCTGCGCTTGACGCCGCCGCGTCCCGCATTCATGGCGCGCAAGACTGAGATGGAATGCGCATGATTAGCGTCACGATGCTGTTGCGCCAGCGTGAATAGATCGCCCAACACCGAATCGACGCGCAGCTGGCGTTTGTTGCGCTGACGCCGTGCCCAGCTCCACACCAGACCGCGATTGGGCGCAAGGCACAACGAGAAGAAAACCAGTACGCTGATGGACAGGACAATCGTCGGGCCGGTGGGCAGCTGCGTGGTGCTGCTGCTGATCACCGCGCCGCTGACCCCGGCGAGTGCTCCGAATAATCCAGCCAACCCGATCATGACCGCCAGCCGATCGGTCCATTGCCGGGCCGCAGAGGCCGGGGCGACGATCATCGCGCTCATCAGCACGACGCCGACAGTTTGCAAGCCCACTACGATCGCCACGACAATCAGAGTGGTCAAGGCGACATCGAGAAAGCGCATGCGAAAGCCCAGACTGGCGCCGAAGGCCGGATCGAAGGTCAGCAGTTTGAATTCCTTCCACAGCAGCGCGACAAGCGCCAAGACGATCAACCCCAACACGCTCATCGTGAGTACATCACTGGCGAGTAACGTCGCCGCTTGACCGAATAGAAATTTATCGAGCCCGGCTTTGGCTGCATCGGGTGTGCGTTGAATGAATGTCAACAGCATCAGTCCAAACCCGAAGAACACGGAGAGCAATAGGCCTAACGCACTATCATCTTTGATGCGCGTCGTCTTGACAATGCTGATCACGAGCAGGGTGGCTAGCCACCCTGCGATCGCCGCCCCCAACACCAACACGAGCGGCGCCTTACTACCCGTCAACATGAAGGCCAACGCGATGCCGGGCAGGGCGGCGTGTGAGACCGCATCACCTAACAAGGCCTGCTTGCGCAGCACCGCATATCCCCCCAACGCGCCACTGACGAGGCCTAGTACGCCCGCGCCCAAAGCAACCGTGCGCAAAGTGTAGTCTGAGAAAAGATCAAAGAGATTCATCACAATGTCCTAATCAAAGAAAGCAAGTGGGCAAAGACACACTGAGGTGTCATTCTGAGCGGAGCGAAGAATCTCTGCCTCAGCTAAAAACGCTGGCAATCAGTGCTTGAGATTCTTCGGCGCTGCGCGCCTCAGCATGACAAATCTGTCATACGTCCTGCTTCACCGCCATCTCACCTGCTCCGTTGTGACTCAGGAACGCGACGCGTCCACCATAGGTCAAACGCAGGTTCTTGTCGGTGAACACTTCTTTCACCGGCCCGCTGGCGATGCGGCGCACATTGATCAAGGTGACCCAGTCAAAATATTCGGGCACAGTCTGTAAGTCATGATGCACCACGACCACCGTCTTACCCGCGGCGCGCAGGGCTTGTAGCAGAGACACAATGGCGCGTTCGGTTGTGGCATCGACGCCCTGGAACGGCTCGTCCATGAAATAGACCTGCGCCTCCTGCACCAGCGCTCGGGCCAGGAACACGCGTTGTTGTTGCCCGCCAGAGAGTTGGCTGATCTGCCGATCGGCGAACGGGCGCATGCCTACTTGATCGAGTGCGGCCAGCGCTTTCTCTCGCTCCGATCGGCCCGGGCGGCGAATCCAGCCGAGCGATCCATACGTGCCCATCGTGACGACATCGAGCACATTCGTTGGAAAGTCCCAATCGACGCTGCCACGCTGCGGCACGTAGCCCACCAGCTTGCGCTGTTCCTGATAAGGCTTGCCATAGATCAAGACTTGACCGGCTGCCGGTTTCATCAATCCCAGGATCGCTTTGATCATGGTCGTTTTGCCGGCGCCGTTTGGCCCGACGACGGCCATCAGCACTCCCGGCGGCACATCGAGATCGACGTCCCACAAGACCGGTTTTTCGTGATAAGCGACCGTGAGGTCGGTGACCTCGATCGCGGATGATGCGTTTCTTTCGTTCATGGATGTATGCTCCCCATCAGGATCTATTCCACCAGCCGCATGATCGATTGCTGCCTCGGCTGGCTGATCAATTTGTATCGAAAATCACACTTGTCAGCTCCGTTGGCGATGGTGCCGGTGCGGATCAACTCGATGCCTTTGAGGCTGGTGGTCAGGTAATCGATGCGGCACATATACTTTGCAAAGTGTCCGGCTTGTTCGGCTTGGAAGAACTTGTGGATCGCACAGCCGGTGAAGTCCAGTCCGAAGTCGAAGCGGCGTCCATCGCCCGGCACGAAGTGCACGACGAAATCGCCGGGATATTTCCGTTGTTGCGATTGGCGGCTGATCCGTCCGAACACGAGTCGCAGGAACGGCGTCTTGACGAGCAGGCCCTGCAAGCGGCCCAGCCAGCGTGGCGACGACTTCACCCATTCCGCGGCCACGCGGTAGACGAGATCGCCGATCTCGTCGTCGGACAGGCCGCGCGGCTGCAAGACACGATACAGTGCCAGGAACCACGAACACGCGACCAAGTTGGTCGTCAATGGATTCTGCTTGCCGCCGATGTAAGGCAGGCGCGGCAGTAGCCTGCGAAATTCATCCTGCATCTCTGGGATGATGCGTTCGACTTCATCCTTTGAGAATCGTGTGCTGAGTGCCCGCCGGAAGAACGGCAATTTTTGGTGCAGGTCCTTCAATAGTTTGGCTTCATGTGCTGCGTAGTAGTTTTCCCCCGTCTTCGAAGCTGTCATGTTTTTTCCCTTGGCTGATAAATTGTTGTCAGCGCTGTAAGGCGTTGACGATAGTATCGATGTTGTGCTTCACCATGCCGAGGTATGTTCCTTCGGGTGTTCCCGGCGTCCCCATGGCGTCCGAGAACAACTCCCCGCCGATTTGCACCTCCCAGCCTCGCGCGTGCACGGCCTCTTGCACCGCTTCGACATTGCGCACCGGCACCGACGATTCGATGAAGAT
This sequence comes from Thermoflexales bacterium, assembly GCA_030834825.1. Classification (GTDB taxonomy): domain Bacteria; phylum Chloroflexota; class Anaerolineae; order Fen-1058; family Fen-1058; genus Fen-1058. Next base: position 1,684 of record JAUQXC010000361.1, on the reverse strand, counting down.
CGCAGGGATCTTTCGTGCGGCGATGAAGCTGGCCAGGCCCTGCACATCCGCTGTGCCTGCTTCGGCGGCGGTGCTGATGCCCTGCAGGCCGCGCACTTCAAAATCATAGGCCCGGCTGAAATAGTTGAAGGCATCGTGCGCGGTGATAATCACCCGCTTCTCCGCCGGCAGTTGCAAAGCTTGTGTTTTGACGTAGTCATGCAACTCGCGCAGTTGTTTCAGATAGCGATCGGTGTTGAACCGGTAAGCAGTGGTATGCGTGGGATCGATTTCGATCAAGGCGTCGCGCACCTGTTCGGTCGCGCTCATCCACAGGGTCACGTCGAACCACACATGCGGATCGTAGTTGCCCTCGTAGTCGGACGGCGACAAGAGGAGGTTCCGATCGATGGATGCGGTGACGGCGACCGTCTTGATCCGATCGCCCATCCGTTCGAAGACGCGGCTCATGGCCGCTTCCAAATGCAGGCCGTTGTAGAACACGATGTCGGCCTCGCCCAGGCGGATGACGTCCCCTTCGCTGGCTTTGTAGAGATGTGGATCGACGCCGGGGCCCATCAGGCCGATGACCTTAACGCGCTCGCCGCCGACGTTTTGCACGATATCGCCGATCATGCCGATGGTGGCCACGGCGTTGATTGGACGCTCCGCGAGATCAACGCTGGCTTGCACCGTGGTTTGACGGCAGGCGGCCAACAGGGCCGCCAGGATGACGAGTCGGTAAAGCTTTATAAATCGCTGCATAGGCACCCGCTTATTGAACTAACCGCCGCCGGCTGATACTGGCCGCATCAACCAGACGTTCAAGCCACGCTCTCATCTCATTCCTTGACGGTTACAAAAACTTGCGCGGCCAACTCCCGCCCAACCGATTTCTCAACTTTCCCGATTTTGACCCGCAGTGATCCGCCAAAGGGTGCGGCTTCCAGCAGGGTGAGGCGCGCGGCGGGTGTAAGCCCCAAACTGGCCGCGTAACGCAGCATCTCCGGGCCGCCATCGGCAACCCGGGTGATCGACGCCGATTCGCCTGCTTGCAAATTGAGCAGGGCTTGTTCTTTCACGGCGACGATGGAGCCGTCTTTGGCCGGAATTGGATCGCCGTGCGGATCGATGAGGGGATTCCCCAGCCTGGCTGCAATGCGATCTTCAAACTCTTCGCTGATGACGTGTTCCAAGGCATCGGCTTCCGCGTGAACCTCATCCCACGAATAGCCGAGCGCCTCAAATAGATAAAGCTCCAACAGCCGATGATGCCGCACCACCTCTAGCGCGATTTTCTCGCCCGCTTTGGTGAGCTCCACGCCCTGATAGGGCGTATGCCGCACCAGCTTCAACTCGGCCAGCTTCTTGAACATGCCGGTCACGCTGGCCGGTGTAACCTTCAGCGCCCCGGCCATGGCGGTGGTGCTCACCGCGCCTGCGCGTTCGCGGAGCAGGTAGATCGTCTTCAGGTAGTCTTCGATGGGCGGGCTAAGTTTTGTCATTCGATTTCCCTAGATTGTAATTTAGGAATGACTAAATTATATCTAAGGCCGGATAAAAGTCAAGAAGCAAACTCCCAACCAGGTGCATGCGCCACCACGGCCGATCACCAGCGACTTGGCCCGCTTGGCCGCGGTGCGTGGCCCTGCGCCAAGCCACGCCTGACGGACCTGTGCTGAACGTCTGCCTGCTTCGGCAGAGG
>JAUQXC010000360.1 GCA_030834825.1 Thermoflexales bacterium | reverse complement strand
CGGTGTGAGTGAACCGATTGAAGTTCGTAATCTAAGAGCAGCGGGACAGGGCCAATTTGCTGTATCACCCGACACGCCATCCTACTCGCGCTATGATACCCGCTATGGGCATCGATGGTCGGATGCGGGAGAGGCTTTTGGTCGTATGAATCCCAATCAAGTTGATACCATTGCTGAACATGTCAGACTGACAGGTGAAGAGATCACGGTTGCAGGCGGTTGGGCAGAAACGGAACTCGGTGTAAGAAACCGCATCAGTGCTCATCAAGCGAGCAATGGTGCAAGAGTAGATGTGGATGAATTTGGCGTTCCCTGGTGGCGTAATACTGGTGCACCTACATCCGGTTTACCTCATACTACTCCCGATTTGGACATTTGGACGCCAAGCGGTGTCGAGCCAAGTGATGCCGCGCTAGATATGTTGCGAACTAACTTCGGCAATCCAACACAGGTTGATAACTATAATAGATATCCTGAATGGGGAACACAACGACCACACGGGTCTCTCACCTTTACGCTGATTGATGGCCGGGTTGTTGTAGAACGTAATTGGGCGCCCTGGCAGGTGATAAATAGGCCATGATCAAACTTGATTGGGTTGAGATACCCGCTGGCGAATTCTTAACAGGATTTAGTGCAATTCAGATCTCTAGCATCCGTGAGCAGCTAGATGATGAGCGTCGCCGCTTCTTTGAAGCAGCTGTATCCAACTTCGATCTGAACGGACGAGCCCTATACCTGGATGCATTCTATATTGCGCGGTATGCCGTCACACATGATCAACTTGACGATCTTTTTCGAGAGTTCCCGGCTCTCTCAGACAAGCGCGTAAGGCGGCTAGCAGACGAGCCTTCCAATTTCCCAGAAGAAATTTCTTGGCACGTGGCCGATCTTTTCTGCCACTGGCTGGGGGGTAGGTTACCCACTAAGTTCGAATGGGAAAAAGCTGCGCGTGGTCCGGAGGGATACCTCTATCCATGGGGCAATGTCTGGGATGCCCGTTTGGGCAATTTCACTGGGGGCCGCGATCAGCCGGGGTATCCCGAAAAAGCTAGAGAGGTCATATGGACGAGCAAGAGCCCGGTTGATGGTTATCCGCTTGGCGTAAGCCCCTACCAGGTTTTCGATATGGCTGGGAACGTTGCTGAATGGACGATGACCATAAAGCCAATACCTTACACCAAACAAGTAGGAGCCGTAGTTAAAGCACGTGCTGCTAAGGATCACAGTTTGCCATTGTGGTACTGGAATATCTTGGCTTTGGAAGAAGTCTACCCTCTCAGCGGAACGCCTATGAATGTTGGCTTTCGACCTGTCAAAGATCGTTGGCAGCATGAATTCTGGCAAGGATTCCGACTCGATAATCAAGGGTAATTTCTTGCCGGGATTGATCCAGAGTCGACACCTGATATAACTAAAGCTAATGTCTTGGGTGTGAAAGCCCTGTCAAGTGAATGGAGAGCAAATTGCACGACGTCCCTAATAGGGTCTTTGTACTTTCCGTTTATTCGTCCGAAACTGCGTTCATTGATCTGAAGGATCTGCTGGCTGCACTTGAGCAGGAGACGATCACACAGCTCTTTTGGGGAATTGGCTGGCTGGATTGGTTAGGGGAAGTCGACGCCATCAATTTCAACAATGAGCTAGACCGTAGTCGCGTGCGACGTGTCATTATATCTGGAGCACGTTTGATGGAACTGAGCCGACAGGTCTGGCAAACCCTCGAAGGGGTCTTTGTTGGCTATTTCTCGGAAGTGGATGCAACGGAATTTATGCACACGAACTGGTCTTTGACACGATTTGCCAATTCATCCGCTCAAGTCGCTATTGAGGCTATCGATGGGAGTTATTTCGATGTCTATCTACGTTCGTCGGCGATGATGGATCATCTGGCCCAGGTTTTCAAGCGGGTGCAGCGGCAGGATCCTGCGAACTTCCTTGAACGATACGATTCTTCAGGAGATGGAACCAATCCGACCTGAGCGGCGTAACTACCTCTCTGTGCTTAAGATCAGCTACAAGATGATCTGTTAAATCACCACCGTCCCGGCTGCGATCGTTTCTGATCACAGCCGGGACGGTGTTTTGTTACTCAGCTGAGACTTGCTGGACCGGCAAGCCCTTGTTTACTGAATCGGCGGGAAAGCGTTCTGCACCAACTGCACGAACTGCGTCGAGAACCAGCGGCCGGAGACCGGCGCGTCAGGTAGGGCGTTGGTGTTCTTGTTGTTGTTAAGTGCATTACCCATGTAAGTGGGGTCGCACATCCGGTCAAAGCCCTTGCCGCCGGGATTATCGGGACCTACCGGGATCAGCGAGCTCGAGCCGTCGGATTCACCGGGCGGCTTGACCCACACGAATGCTTGATAGACACCACCGGCATCGGGCGGATTAGCTTGCGGGCGGGCACCAATGCCTGCGCCGTTCTGGTTGCACCAGTTGCCCTTGCCGGGACGCCGATCGATGCGGCTGGCGTCGACGAAGGTGTTCAGCACGGTCGAGGTGCTGGGGCCGGTGGGACGGCATTGTTGTGAGACATAGGAGCTGCCACCGCATCCACCCCAACCGTTGCGCGATGTATCGACCAGCATGCCATTTTTGACGCCCTTGGCGGCCATGGCGCTCTTCCAGGCCGCGTCAAAAGTGCCTTCGTCGATGTACTGGTTCCACTGGAAGAAATCGGCGGAGCGCACCGGCTGCCCACTGATCGACTGATTGGCTGTCATGTAGGGTTCGGTAACCACCGAGGTATTGGCGGTGTTGCTGATGAAGCCGTCGATGCTGTTGCCACCAGCGTTGGTCCCCAAAATCGTGTTGGCGATCAGATTGACGCTGTTGTTGAAATTGTCCGGCCAGCCCAGCCAACCGGCGTGGCCGATGTCGATGTAGGCGTAGAAATTCGAAACCGGGTGCAGCTTGTTGAGCGCATACTGGGTGTTCTCGACGTAGCCGCCGGGGCCGTTGGCTTCCTGGCATTTGGCAAAGCTCAGGTTGGTCACCAGGTTCGGCAGTGAGTCCGGTTCGATGACGGCGACGATGCGCAGGCCGGCATACTTGGGCTGACTGATCACGTTGTAGATCACGTCAATGTATTCCGTCTTATAGCGAGCGGAGCCGCCATTGGCGATGAGCAGCTCGCCATTGGACGCCAGGGCCGAGCAGTCGCGATTGGGCAAGTCATAGATCACGATCCCGATCAAGTTGGCGCCCTGCGCCAGTGCGGCGTCCAGATGCCCGGCGAGACTTCGCGAATAGCCATTTGTGCCATGGACGGCATCAATCGTATCAAGCCACACGAAGGTGCTGTACTGTGCAACCTTCCGCATGGTCACCCCCAGCGTGCCGCCTTGCCGATCGGCTTCGGCGTTGACCGAGGCCGCCCAGTCGGGATTGATGTACCAGGTCGCGCCGACGAAGGGGTTCTCAAGGTGCGTGCCGGGCGGCGGCGTGTTCGTCGCCGTCGGTGTGCGCGTCCCGGTTGAGGTCGCTGTTGGTGTAGTGGTCCTCGTGGGCGTATTCGTTCTGGTCGGCGTCGAGGTCCTGGTGGGTGTTGGTGTAAACGTCGAGGTGGGACCCGTGGGTGTCGCCGTGGGCGTGCGGGTGATCGTGGGCGTGTTTGTGCGAGTCGGCGTAAAGGTCGACGTTCCACCACCGGGTGTGGTGCAGGTCGTTCCATTCAAAGCAATGCTGGCCGGTACGCCATTCGTGCCGTTCCAGTTGGCTAGAAAACCCGGATTGACGCTGCCGCCCGCCGCCAGTGCAGCGTTCCAGCTCATATTCGCCGCGCTGACATTGGCGCCATTTTGAGTATGGGCCGCGTTCCACATTTGCGTAATGGTCTGACCATTCGGGAAGGTCCACGTGATCGTCCAGCCGTTGATGGTTGCACTGCCGGTATTGGTGACGAGGACACTGCCCTGAAACCCTCCGGGCCATTGATTGACGATGCTATAGGTCGCCTCACAGCTCACACTACTCTGCGCCACGGTGCTGGGCAACGCGCCCGCCACGGCGAATGCGAGCAAGATGACTCCCAGCCAGGTTGCCTTCCATAAATGCCTAGTTCGTTTGCCTGCCATCATTGCGCTCCTTATTCTTGAGAGTTGGGTTACATGACTGTCTAACGGTGGATCAGTCGATCACGACCAAAGCATGAAATCACCTCCCACAGCTTGGGAATACCCCCTATATCTATAGAGCAAGCAGCGGCCCAAAAAAT
>JAUQXC010000359.1 GCA_030834825.1 Thermoflexales bacterium | reverse complement strand
GCTTCCACGACCAATTGAAGCCCTTCAGTGCATCCTTGGCCTCGGGCGCATTGCGCGGCGTGTTGAGGTAGTAGTTGAATGATGTTTGCGGATGTGGCGGATTGTAATAGAGGCACAGGTCCACCAGAATGTCGTACTTGCCTTCCTTCTGAGCAGTAGAGCGCTCGGAGGACGGGAACCCGCGCACGCTGGCATCCAGGCCGAAGGCCTTGAGCTGCTGCGCGGCATTTTCGGCGGAACCCAACCAGTCGGCAAAGTCAGAGGGAACCGCTAGTTCGAACTTGATGGGCTGACCTTTGTCGTCCACCCACTTGCCAGCGACCTTCTTGAAGCCGACTTGGGTGAGCAGCTCTTCGGCCTTCGCGAGATCTTTCTCATACGGATTGAGTTTGGCAATCGTCTCAGGCTCCAGCCACGTCTCCACTTGCAGATCCGTGAAGCCGGCCATGAACTTCAGCGCCTTACCCGATTCGCCCAGCGCCACTTTGGCGTTTTCTTCGCGATCGATGATGTAGGCGAACGCCTGGCGCACTTCTTTCTTATCAAACGGCGCTTTGGCGTGGTTGAACCACAGGCCGGGGCCGGTGCCGGTTGGCCCGCGCACGATCTGGATGTTGGGCATGGCCTGGAAGGCTTGCACGTCCGAGGGTGTGAAGCCGTGCGTGGCGTAGTCGATTTCACCGGCCAGCACCAACGGCACCGTCGCGGCGGTCTCGCCGTAGTACACCAGGATCTTTTCGAAGTCGATCTTGTCGGCGTTGTAGCCGCCGGGATTCTTCACCAGCTCCAGCTGGGCTTCCGTGATCGATCCTGGATCGATCACGAACGGGCCGTAAGACACCGCGGTTTCCGGCTTGAAGGCAAACAGATCGTCGAGGAATTTCTTGACTTCGTCACTGTCGTTTTTCAGGCCTTGCTGACGCAGCTCGCCCGCTTGATCCATCCACTTGCCGTACTGCGAATAGGCCGCGGGTTGATTGGCGCGCAGGAGCAGGCGCACCGCGCGCGGGGACAACGAGCTCAGTTGGAATTCCACGGTGTAATCGTCTTTAGCGACCACATCCTTCAAGTAAGTCCACGAAGCATCTGCTTTGGCCCAGTAGATGTTGTACGTACCTACCAGGTCTTTGGACGTGAACGGCGTGCCGTCCGACCACTGGATGCCCTGGCGCAGCTTGACGGTGAGCAGGTTGCTGACGCCTTCCGGCAGACCCGCTTCTGGAGCCTGGGTAGCCTCCGGGGCCTTGGTGGGTTCAGGCGCTTTGGTTGCTTCCGGGGCCTGAGTAGGTTGCGGTGCCTTGGTCGGATCAGCTTGAACAGGCGCTTGAGTGGGCGCGGGGGCAACGGCGGGTGCGCACGCGGCCAGCACCATGGCGAAAACGACGAGCAAGTACAGTAGAATAGACTTCTTCATGTGAACTTTCCTCCTGTGGAATTTGCTAAGGTCACAACTCATCGATTGAGTAGCGGTCAACATCTAACTCGATATCAGAAGCGCGGCACCTCCTTGTTCCGATAATGCCTTCACCCTCAACAACCTGAGGCTATGTGCTTACGCCAGTGGCACACGGCTGGCCGTGGCCTGATCATCTGATCGTGAGCCAGCCTACCGATTGGCCCGGCGCGCTAAGAAGGCCACGATACCGGCAAAGATCAAGCCCACCACCAACGAGGCGACTGACAGGACCTGCCCGGCACTGCCCGCCGGTTGACACAGCAACATCGTGCCGGAGAGCATGATGATGAAGATGGCGAGGCGAAAGGCCTGGCGACCCAATTCAGGACTCATGACAACGCGCAATTCCCAACTCTCAAGGCACAATGATCACGAGGTGTTGTGCTTCGATCGTTGTTCATTGATCTCTCACCGCCGGATGGCACGCCACCTGCGTGCCGTTACGCAGCGTCGTCAATTGCGGCACCCGCGTCTGGCAGGTCTCACCCTCAAAGCGTGGACAGCGCGGATGAAACGCGCAGCCGGTAGGCAGGCGCAGCAGACTGGGCACATCCATGCTGCGCAGTTCGACGCGCTGTTTGGTGCGGGTCACATCGGGATCGGCTTCCGGGATCGACGACAACAGCACCTGGGTATAGGGATGCTGTGGCGCTTCCACCAACTGCCGGGCCGGAGCCAACTCCACGATCCGGCCCAAATACATCACGCCAATGCGGCCCTCCCACGCAAAATACTTGGCCAAGGCCAGATCGTGCGTGATGAACAGCACGGCGAGGCCCATCTTTTCTTTGAGGCGCGACAACGTGCTTAATAAGCTAATGCGGATCGACACGTCCACCATCGACACGGCTTCGTCGGCTACAATGAACGAGGGATTGACCGTTAACGCCCGCGCGATCGACACACGCTGCCGCTGTCCGCCGCTCAATTGATGCGGGTACTTGTCCAGCAAGTCGTCGGGCGGCGTCAGATCGACCAGCTCCATCAAGTCACGTACGCGCTGGCGCGTGTGGGTTTCACCCTTCGTCAAGCCGTGCCGGAGCAACGGGGTGGACAAAATCTGATAGATCATTTGCGACGGGTTCAGCGACGCATACGGATCCTGATGAATCAACTGCACGCCCAGGCGGTACTTCTTGTGTTCGTCCTTGTTCAGCTGCTTGAGATTGCGTCCCAGATAGGCAATCTGCCCGCTTGACGGCGGCAGCAGCCCCACGATCATTTTGCCCGTCGTCGTCTTGCCGCAACCCGACTCGCCTACCAGGCACATGATCTCGCCTTCGTGCATCTCCAGCGAGACGTCGTCCACGGCCTTGATCTGCTGGCGTTTCACCATGAAGGTGCGCGTCACATTCTCCAGCGTAATGATGGGCTTAGTCATTCCGCACCTGCCAGGCCTGCAACGCTTCGCGCGCCGATCGCCAGTGCCAGCAGGCCACCTGATGCCCTGCGGTGGTGGTGGCTTCCAGCGGCGGCTCCTCTTGTTTGCAGCGCGCATCCGCCAGGGGGCAACGCGGATGGAACTTGCAGCCGCTGGGCAGATCGATCAGATCGGGCGGCGAACCGGGAATCGACGCGAGATCATCTTTGTGACCGGCCAGCGTCGGCACGGCATGGATCAAGCCGATCGTGTAGGGGTGTACCGGCCCTTTGAAGAGCGTATACACTTCGCCGCTTTCCACGATCTGTCCCGCATACATCGTCGCCACCCGATCGGCCAGCTCGGCGGCCAGCGAGAGATCGTGCGAGATGAAGATCAGCGAGAAGTCCAATCTCTGCCGCAAGTCTTTCAATACATCCATGATGTTGCGCTGGGTCAGGATATCCAGCGCCGTCGTCGGTTCGTCGAGGATCAGCACTTGCGGTTCCAGCAGCAGACTCAGTGCGATCAACACGCGCTGCCGCATGCCGCCCGATAGTTCATGCGGATACGATCGCCAGACGCGCTCGGCGTCCAGCCGCACCAGCGACAGCAAGTGCGCGGCACGCTCGGCCAGCGCTTTACCTTGCAGATAGTTATGCGCGCGCGCCGTGTCGCCAAATTGGCTGGAGATCCGCAGCACCGGATTGAAGGCATTGAGTGCAGCTTGAAAGACCATGGCGCACTCCTGCCAGCGGAACTTACGCAGATCGTGGGCCGTCAAATCCAGCACGTCGATCTCTTTCAGCCCCACGATCTCGCCGTTATCGGTTTTATAGCGCCGGTACACGATTTCGCCGCTGCGGACCTTGGCAGTGCTGGGTAGCAGGCGCACCACGCCCACGCCCAGCGTCGTCTTG